>DASWMR010000582.1:0-5127 GCA_036399635.1 Actinoplanes sp.
GCTCCGGATGCACCCACTTGGGGAACTTCAACAGCACCCTGTTTCCGCCGTGGGCTGCTCCTTCGCACCAAGGATCAGCCGTAGAAGGTGGTGCACAGGCTCCACACCGCAAGATCACCCACACGGGTACGCACGTACACATTCTTGCCCGCTGAATGATCGGTGGTGTTGTGCGACTTGGCGCGCAGGTTGAGCCCGCCGGCGTGCGACCAGTGATCCTGCAGATAGATTCCGAATCGGAGGATCGTGTAACGACCCGCCCAGTCCGGCCCCTTCGGATCCTTACGGTCCACGTTGTCCTTGTGGAAACCGCGCTGCCCGGAGTTGATGGTGAACGAGCTGTCGCCGGAGTACCAGATGTCGTCGCTGCCGAGGATCGAGCGCGCGATCTGCACGAACCGGCCGTCGGTCAGGACGCTCCGGAGCCGCGGATTGGACAGCAGATCGCCGGGACCGCGGCCCCGAGACGCGAACGCCGCCTCCCGGAACGCCTTGATCTCGCTGGGCGAATAGAGATTTCGGATGATCGTATAACCGTTTTCCCAGAATGCATCCACGTCGATAGCTGGCACGGTGGCGATAGCCGGCTCGGTGACCATGATGTAACCCCGTCGGTCAGTCCAATTTGAAGAGTCCTCACACATTAACGGTTGGCACGCCGAGCGCAAGGGGTTGCGCCACGCATGCCGAAACAGCCCCGGATTCACGAGTCGGATAAGCTCGATCTGCGGGAAAAGTCGCCCAGCAAAAATGACAGAAATGCATCATGCGTGGTACGGCGGCAAATCGTTCACTTTGCTATGCCCATTACCGAGGACGAACCCGGCAGCAGCCGCAGCCACCGCCCCACCGGCCGTGGTCACGGCGTTGTGCGCCGCCCCCCAGACCACATAGGCACCTCCGGCGTAAACCCCCGCGCCATTGCCATAGCCACCGCCGCCGTGACCGGGACCAGCACCCGCGGCCACAGCCGCTGCGGCGGCGGCGGCACCAGCACCCCCGGCGGCACCAGCAGCAGCAGCGGCAGCGGCAGCGGCAGCGGCAGCGGCAGCGGCAGCGGACCTTGCCTGCCGTGCGGAGCTCCCGGCCAGGGCTGCCGCGTGGGTGATCCAGTCGATTGGAGCGATCGGATCGTACTGGCCGCGCATGATCAGGACCGGCGCTTGGACGAGCGGCAGACGCCGTTCGATGTGATGGCGGACGGAGTGCCGCAGCGTGCCCAGGATGCGTCGCGGCCCGGCGTCGCGAAAGTCGGTAAGCAGCACGGGTATCTGGTGCGGGTCCTCGCTGAGCAGGTCGTGCGCCCAACGGCGAAACTGGCCACCGGCACTCGGCGCGGCCGGGTCGACGGTCGGCCCGACCAGGACCAGCGAGGTAACCAGGCCGGGCCGCCGGATCGCGAGTTCCACCGCGACCTGGCAGCCGAACGAATTCCCGAGCAGATTTGCCGCACCGACCCCGGCCGCGTCCATCCAGGCGGCGAGGACCTCAGCGTGCTGCCCCGGGTCCAGCACCCGGGCCGGCTTGCCGGAGAGCCCGAACCCCGGTAGATCGGGAACAAAGACCGAGCCGGGCAGCGCGGCCGCCGTGGGCATGAGATACCGATGCGACACCGCCAGGCCGTGCAGCAGCACCCACACCGGCGCCGCCGGAGCAGGATCGACGCGTTGCCTGATGTGCAGGCGCACCCCGAGCACCGTCGCCGCCGCGCTGACGAATCCCCCGGCCGGGTCGGGCGCGGCCTGGGTCAGACGCCGCTCAACAGGACTCATGCGTGCAGTGCGGGGAAAGAACATGACTGCCAATACCCCCACCGCACGCCGTTCACCCGATTCGACGCGTGGGCGGCCGAGGCGGGACCCGCACGCCGCGGCCGGTGGCGAACGGGGCGAGGCGCTCCAGTGCGTACACCTGGTCCTCCACCAGAGTGGTTGTCCGGCCGGCTCGCCGAGCCGCTCGCCGCAGCCCCTCGTTATCCGCCAGACAGAGATCACCATCCTGCTGGGCGCCCTGGCCGCGACCGCCCAGGCCGCGTGCTGACCACGCGCTCGACGGCACCACGGCGCCGATGAAGGGCGGCGCCCAAGCGTGTCGCCAGAGATCCTTTTCCACAACCCGCGGCTGGAACGCCGGAAATGGCCTCCGGTGTTACGGGCGACAGTTCTGAGCAGGGGCTTAGCTAGCTGGTCAGGAGGGAGGCGGCCAGCTTGCGCAGTGCGTCGGCGGCGCCGGTGGTGAGTGGGTCACCGTGGCCGGGCAGGATTGTCCGGACGTCGAGCGTGTCCAGCTTGCGCACGGAGGCGGCCGCGGCGGCCTGATCGGCGGTGTACTGCGGGTCGGCGCCGGCTAGACCGCCGGGGTTGCGCAGCGCGTCGCCGGCCACCAGCACGCCGGTCGACGGGTCGAACACCGAGACGTGGCCGACCGTGTGGCCGGGCGTGCCGATGATCCGTAGGCCGAAGACCTCGTCGCCGTCGGCGACCGGCTTCAGTGGCTTGTCCGAGCTGATCCCCTCGACGTCGGCCGCGCCGGCGTAGAGCGCGGCGGTCACCTTCGGCGCCACCCCGGCGAGACCGCCGGCATGATCGGCGTGCTGGTGGGTGAGGATGATGTGTCGGACCGCGGCCCAGTCGCGGCCGGCGGCCTTCAGTCCGGCCTCGATGGCCGTCTCCGAACCGGCAGTGCCGAGATCGACGACCGCCACCTCGCTGCCGCGGACCAGCAGATAGGCCGAGACGAACGAGAGGTTCACCCGCCGCCAGTCGGCCGCCGAAGCAGACGGCCCAGCCGCCGAACCGGACGGGACAGTAGCTGGCGTGGTCGCCGCACTGCCCGCTTCGTCGGCGGCCGACGAGCAGCCGGTGACGGTGTTCAGAACGGCCACGCCGAGCACGCCGGAACCTGCGGTGAATAGCAGCCGACGTCGGGAAAGCGTCATGCTACGCATTCTGGCAGCTTTCCCGCCCAAGCAAAGCCCCCGCGCCACGCAGACCCGCGCAGGGCGGTGGTGGCCGGTGGAGTGCCGGCCACCACCGCCTGGTCCTCAACGGATCAGGTTGAGACTGGCGTGGTGCCTAGGAAACTCGCGCCGCGGACGGGGGATTCGCCGCGCTGCTTGCCAGGCTGTAGGCCAGGTCGGGCTGGAACGAGCCGGCTGCGAACTCGCAACCGTCGGCCTCGCCGGGGGGCTTGATCCAGATGTACGCGTCGATGTTGTCGTCGCCGGTGGCGGTCGTCGGGTACTGGCCGATGCGGCGGTCGGTGTTGTCGTCGCCGCACCAGTCTCCGGAGGCGCCGCCGTTGCGGCTGGTGTCGATGACCTGACGCTTGCCGGTGACGCCCAGGGCGTTCAGCGCCGCGATTACCGATCGGCCGAACTCTGCCTCGTCCGCGGTCGAGTTGAAGTTCGACGCGTTGGTGTAGAAGCCGTCGGCGTCCGCGATGCCTGCGGCCACCAGCCGGCTCGCCTGCTCGGCAGCGCTGTTCCAGGACGAGTGCCCGCCGTCCAGGTACACCTTGCCGCCGGCGGCCTTCAGCACCTGCGCCGCCGAGTGCAGGGCCTGGTTCCGGGCGTCGATCTCGGCGGTGCTCAGGCAAGTCAGCAGGGCGATCGAGTCGGGCTCCAGAATGATCACCGTGCTGCGACCGGCCAGGCCGCGGGCGATGTTGCCGACCCACGTCGCGTACTGGGTGAGGTCAGGCGCTCCGCCGGCGCTGGCGCCGCCGCAGTCCCGGTTCGGGATGCCGTAGAGAGTCAGCACGGGGAGCTGCCCGGCCGTCGTGGCGGCACCGACGTAGGTGGACACCTCGGTTTCCACGGTGGCGAGGTTGAATGCGGAGAGCCAGTGCGAGGCCGGCTGGCTGGCGATCCGGTCCCGGATCACGGTGGCCCGTGAATCGGTCGGGTTGGCCGCCACCCAGCGGGCGACGGCGGTGGTGTCCGGCTCGCGGTAGAACGTGCCGGTGAGGGTGCCGGCCGAGGCTGTTCCGCTGGTGAGCAGAATGCCGGCGGCCGCGGCGATGCCGACGACCGACATAGCCAGGGCGGACAGCCGGCGGGTGCGGGGACGGGGGGATGCGGTGGGAGGGGACACGGACTTCCTTTCGCGGGGAAAGATGTACGTCAATGGGAGCGCTCCTGGAACGCTAAGTCGTCGATGCGTCCTGAGCAAGCCGGACCCTGCCCAGCGACCGGCCAGGGCACGCATCGAACCGCCACCGACGTCCGCGGTTACGGAACTGATGGCTGGCAAAACGCGCATCAAAGCCCAAAAGGAGCGGAATTTCGGCATGCCGGGCGAAGCGGGGCATGGCGGCAGGAGGGCGTCGACGCGTCGGAACACCACCCGAGTCGGCCAGCACAACGCGCGCGCATCCTAGGAACCTGGGTTGGAATTTTGGCCAGTCCTTCGGCCGCGGTGTCACATGCGGGGCGCCGGCGGTGCTTTGCAGATATGGAAGAACACGTCGAGCTGGCCGGGCATCGTGGGTCCGAACCGGCACCGATCCGGACGGCGTACAAAAGCGGCGAATCGGCCCAATGGGCTGGGCGACGCGGATGGAAGGACGGCGGTGTGGTGGTGACGGCGGAGCCGGGGCGAGGCGGTGTCCGGGCCGATCTCGAAACGGTATTCCGGTCGGCCTATCCCCGGGTCGTCGGGGTCGCCGCTCGGGTGCTCGGCTCCCGCGACGAGGCCGAGGATGTGGCGCAGGACGTTTTCCTGACGTTCGGGCGCTCCGCGGTGCCTGCCGGGGAGGCGATCGGCTGGCTGTCGGTCGCCGCGGCGCACACTGCGCTGAACCACCTTCGCTCCGGCCGCCGGCGTACGGCCCGCGAGCAGTCCGCCGACCACGAAGACCACTCCGCCGACGTTGCCGACGCGGTGGTGACCAGTGACGAACGCCGCCGGGTACGGGCTGCGCTGGCCCGGTTGCCTCACCGGCAGGCGGTCGCGCTCGTGCTGCGGCACAGCGGCCTCAGCTACGCCGAGGTCGCGGCCGCTCTTGATCTCTCCCCCGGCAGTGTCGGCACCATCGTGCGACGCGCCGAGTCCGCCCTTCGCAAGGAGTTGAACCGTCATGCGTCATTCGACTGACGGCACGCTGCGCCGGCTCGTCGACGAGCCC
>DASWMR010000583.1:0-7098 GCA_036399635.1 Actinoplanes sp.
CCGCCCCACCCGACCGCGATCGCGGCCACCGAGACCCCGTACTCCAGGATCAGGTCCCAGCCGATGATCCAGGCGACCACCTCACCGAGGGTCGCGTAGGTGTAGGTGTACGCGCTGCCGGAGACCGGGATCGACGAGGCCAGCTCGGCATAGGAGAGCGCGGAGAACGTACAGGCAACCGCGGCCAGCACGAAGGCGAGGATGACGGCCGGGCCGGCGATGCCCGCGCCTTTGCCGATGACCACGAAGATGCCGGTGCCGATGATCGCGCCGACGCCCATTGCGGTCAACTGTGTCGCACCGACCGACTTCTTGAGCCCGTGCCCTTCTTCGGTGGTCTCGGTGATCAGCGACCGGACGTCGCGGATCGCGAAGATTCCCGGCCGTCCCGACGAGTTGGCCATCGCAGTCCCACCCCCCTCAAGCGTTGATGTTCACCGAGGTCACGATGTGCAGATGCCGGACCGCTCCGCAACTTGAGCGGGCAGATTGAACAGCCATCGCGCGGACCGGCTGTCCGGTGTGGTGCCGGAAACGTACGGCAGCCTGCGAGGTGGGCGAACCGCGTTGTACGGTGGGCCGAAGGTCACATTCGGAGGTCGGGGCATGGGCGAGGCGGTGATGACCACGCGTCGTCAGGCGGACGGAACGATCGTCCTCGATGTGCGCGGCTCCCTCGACGCGGCTACCGTCGACGCCCTGCGCGAGACGCTGCTCGGCACCATCGCCCGCGAGCGCCCGGCCACCCTGACCGTCGATCTGACCTTCGTCACCTTCATGGATTCGCTGGGCATCGGCGCGCTGGTCACCGGTTACAACGCGGCCCGCGAGGTGGGCACCCGGTTCGTGCTGCGCAACCCGAGCGACTTCGTGCACAGCCAGCTGCGGGTGACCGGGCTGGCCGACATGTTCGGGCTGCCGCCCTCGCCGACGAACCGTACCTACGCCCCCTGAACAGATCGGCCCCCTGAGCGGATCGGCCCCCTGAGCGGATCGGCCCCCTGAGCGGATCGGCCCCCTGAGCGGATCGGCCCTGAACAGATCAGCCCCTGAGCGGATCGCGCGCGCCGCGGCCGTGCGGCGGTTAGGGTGCGGACATGGAACGGGTGGCGGACGCGCTGCGCGAGCCTCGCTGGCTTCACCAGCCGGCCGCCGACGGCGCCTGGCGCGACCTGCGGCTGTCGCTGGCCGCGGTCCGCTCCGAGGTGGCCGCCCGGATCTGGTCGCCCGCCACGCAGACCGACCGAGTGCTGGTCGTGCACGACGGGCCGGACTACGACGCGAACGCCTCGCTCGGGCACTTCACCGCGGCACGGATCGCCGACCGCACCCTCCCGCCGTTCCACCTCGTCCTGCTGCCCGCCGGTGAGCGCCACGAGTGGTACTCGGCGTCGCCGGCGTACGCCCGGGCGCTCGCCACCGAGCTGCTGCCGCGGCTCGCCGCCGAGCTGGGCACCGGCCGTCCGGTGGTGGGCTGCGGCGCCAGCCTGGGCGCCCTGGCGATGCTGCACGCGCAGCGCCGGCACCCGGCCGCGTTCGCCGGGCTGTTCCTGCAGTCCGGCAGCTTCTTCCAGCCGCGCTTCGACTCGCAGGAGTCGGGGTTCGCGCGGTACCTGCGGATCGTCCGGTTCACCGGGCGGGTGGTGCGCGCGGCGGACGGGCGGGCGGTGCCGGTCACGATCACCTGCGGCACGGCCGAGGAGAACCTGGCGAACAACCGGGCCATGGCGGAAACCCTGCGCGGGCACGGCTATCCGGTGGTGCTGGCGGAGAACGGTGCCGGGCACGACTGGGCCGGCTGGCGCGACGCCCTCGATCCGCATCTGGCAAACCTGCTTCAGCGAGTGTGGAACTAGTTCAAACCTGGGAGGACGCCGTGGCGGACGTCGAGCACACCATCGGATTGTTGCTGGGCACCGAGGACGACTGGCCGCGGGCGTACGAGGCGTTGCTGCGCCGGCTCGGCGTGGTCACCGGGCCGGACGGCAGGTCGCACCGGACCGGCTCGGTGCGGGTCACCGTCGAACCGTTCAACCTGCGCGACAAGCCCCGGCACGACCTGGTCATCGACCGGCTGGCGTACTGGTACTACCACCCGCGCGAGTGGCTCAAGAAGATCGCGCTGATGGACGACGTGTACCTGCTGAACAGCCCGTTCACGTTCCAGTCGATGGAGAAGCATGCGGCGTACTGCGCGATGATGCGGCTCGGCCTCAAGGTGCCGGAGACGGTGCTGGTGCCGTACAAGAACCCGCTGGACAACAGCCGGTACGCGTACACCGCGGCGCGTTACAACCAGGCGTTCGACCTGGATCAGACGGCCGCCCAGGTGGGCTATCCGATGTACATGAAGCCCTACGACGGCGGTGCCTGGGTCGGCGTCTCGAAGATCCGCAACCCGGACGAGCTGCACGCCGCGTACGACGCCTCCGGTGAGCGGCTGATGCACCTGCAGGCGTCCGTCGAGGGATACGACGTGTTCGCCCGCTCGCTCACCATCGGGCCGGAGACGATGGTGATGAAGTTCCGGCCGGAGCAGCCGATGCACGCCCGCTACGAGGTCGACCACAACTTCCTCAGCCCCGAGGTGGGCCACGAGGTGGTCACCATCTCGCGGCTGGTCAACGCGTTCTTCCGGTGGGAGTTCAACTCGTGTGAGTCGCTGGTGCGCGGCGCCGAGGTGTTCCCGATCGACTACGCGAACGCCTGCCCCGACGTGGCCGTCACCTCGCTGCACTACTACTTCCCGTGGGCGATGTCGGCGCTGCTGCGCTGGACCGTCTTCTGCGTGGTGACCGGCCGCAAGCCGCGACTGGACACGGACACGGCGGCGTACTTCGCGATCGGCGACGATCCCTCGTTGACCTACGCGGAGAAGCTGGAAGAGTACCGGCGGCTCGCCGACGAGTACTTCGACATCGCCCGCTACGAGGACTTCTGCGCGACCCACCTGGCCCAGGTCGACGAGATCGTCCTCGACTGGGTGGCGTCCGACGAGTTCCACCAGTTGCTGCGCGACACCGTCCGGGCGACGTACCCGGTGCACGAGCACGAGAAGTTTTTGGGCCACTTCGGCGGCCTGATCGACGCCTGGGTCCGCGACCACTCCTGAGGGTTGTCACACCCTCGGCATATTGTCGCAGCGTGCAGATCCGGATTGAGGGGTACGACCTGCCCGGCCGCCGCGCGGGGGCCGCGGCCGATGCGTTGCGCCTGGGTAACGTGCACGTCGGGGTGCAGCGCCGGAGCGAGGTGATCGAGCGGGTGCCGGCCACCGCCGAGTCCGCCGTCTGGGAGTTCGAGGTCGCCGGGCGCGAGGTCGACGGGCTGCTCGACGTCGGCGGTCCGTGGGTGCACGGCCGGCCCGGCGCCCGCTTTCTCTACCTGAGCTGGGGCGGCGTCGACGGCGAGACGTTCGCCATGTTCCGGCGGGCCAAGCTGATGTTCGGCGACGTGCCGACCGCGGTGCTGCGCGCCGCGCACGAGGGGGCCGGGGTGCTGGTCGGCTCGCTCGGGCTGACCGACGCGTTCGGTGATCCGCGGTGCGCCCGGGTCCGGCCGCCGGACATCGTCTGGGTCGTGCGATGACGGTGCGGGTGCTGCACGGGTTCGTGGGCCGCGACGGTGGGCTGCATCTCTGGGGCGAGACCGACCAGCCCGGGGTCGCGGGGCGCGGGCAGCATCCGTTCGCGCTCGACGCCGGCCTTCTTCCGGCCGGCGACCGGCGGGCGCCGGCCCATCTGGTGCTGCCGTCCACCGCCGCCGGCCCGCAGCCGTCGCCGCAGCTCGGGGTGCCACCGCGGCGCGGCACGCCACGCCTACGGGTCTGGCAGGTGCCCGCGGTGACCGTGCCGTTCGTCGACGACGACCTGATCGCCGAGTTCGGGGGCGGCGAGTTCGGCGGTCGGCCCGGCCACTCGGTGCGGTGGCTGGGCGAGCTGTGCGCATTCGCCGCCGACCTGGTGCGCCGCGGCCGGGTGCTGCCCGCCGTCCATCCCGACGGGCCGGCCGCCGGGTGGCGCCCGGTGCTGACCGGCTTCGACGCGCTCGCCCGGGCCGGCCTGCTGCGCCGCATGCCGGCCGCCTGCCGCGCCGAGCGCGCCCGCCCCGGCGACGTGGCCGGCCTGCCCGCCGAGGACCTCTTCGCGGTCGCCCTCGACCGGCTGGTCGACGGCCTGGTCCGCACCCGGCTGGTCGAGGCCGGCGTCCAGATCGGCGACGGCTGGCTCGCCGCACTCACCGGCGAACCGTCCTTCACCGCCGCCCCGGCCCTGGTCGACGAGCTCACCCGGGCGCTCGACGCCTGGTATGCCGACGCCGTCTCCGGCGCGGCGGTGCGACTCTGCTTCCGGCTCAGCCACCTGCCCGAGTCGGAGCCCGACGAGCCGGACGCCGTCACCGCCTCGCCCGTGGTGGCGGCGCCCCGCGACGCCTGGCTGCTCGAGTTTCTGCTGCAGGCGGTCGACGAGCCGAGCGCGCTGGTCACCGCGGCGGACATCTGGCGTGATCAGTACGCCCCGCTGCGCCGGTGGACGAGGCACCCGCAGGAGCGCCTGCTCGGCGGCCTGGGCCGGGCCGCCCGGTTGCACCCCGACCTGCAGGCGGCGCTGCGCGTGCCCCGACCGGTCGACATGGTGCTCGACACCGAGGAGGCGCACCGCTTCCTCAGCCACGCCGCCCTGCTCGAGGCGGCGGGCTACGGCGTGCTGCTGCCCGCCTGGTGGCGCGACCGGTCCAGTCTCGGCCTCGCCCTCACGGTGCGCAGCCGCGACCCGGTCACCCCGGTGCTCCGCGACCGCACCGCCGATCTGGCGCACCTCGTCGACTACGACTGGGGGCTCGCGCTCGGCGGGCGGGTGCTCACCTCGGCCGAGCTCACCGACCTGTCCCGGGCCAAGGTGCCGCTGGTGCGGATGCGCGGCCGGTGGGTCTATCTGGACGCCGACCGCCTCGACGCCGGCCTGCGGTTCCTGGCCCGCGGCGGCGGCTCGATGACCGCCGGCGCCGCGCTGCGGACCATCCGGCTGCTACCGCCCGAGGAGCTGCCGCTGCCGGTCACCGCCACCGGCGGCGAGGGCTGGCTCGCCGACCTGCTGGCCGGCGACCTCGACCAGCGCCTCGAACTGCTCGACGCGCCCGCCGGGTTGCGCGGCGAGCTGCGGGCGTACCAGCGTCGGGGTTTCTCCTGGTTGGCCTTTCTCGACGGCCTCGGGCTCGGCGCCTGCCTCGCCGACGACATGGGCCTGGGCAAGACCGTTCAGCTGTTGGCGTTGCTGCTGCACCGGCGGTCCGGCCCGGCCCTGCTCATCTGCCCGCTCTCGGTGCTCGGCAACTGGCAGCGGGAGGCCGAGCGGTTCGCGCCGTCGCTGCGGGTGCGGGTGCTGCACGGCGCCGACCGGCCGGAACCGGCCACGCTGGCCGGTGCCGACATCGTGCTCACCACCTATGCCACCGCCACCCGCGACGCCGACGCGCTGGCCGCGATCGCCTGGGACCGGGTGGTGCTCGACGAGGCGCAGCAGGTGAAGAACAGCGCCGGCGCGGCGGCCCGCGCGGTGCGCCGGTTCCCGGCCAGATCGAGAATCGCGCTGACCGGTACGCCGGTGGAGAACCGGCTCGCCGAGCTCTGGTCGATCCTGGACTTCCTCAACCCGGGACTGCTCGCCTCGGCGCACACCTTCCGCGCCCGATACTCGGTGCCGATCGAGCGCTACGAGAACGAGGAGGCGGCCGCCCGGCTGCGCCAGGCCACCCGGCCGTTCCTGTTGCGCCGGGTCAAGTCCGACCCGTCGGTGATCACCGACCTGCCGGACAAGCGGCATGTCCGACACCTGTGCGGCCTGACCGGCGAGCAGAGCTCGCTCTACCGTGCGGTGCTCGACGAGATGACCACCCGGATGGCGGAGAGCCGCGACCGGTGGCGCAAGGGTTTCGTGCTCTCCGCGATGACCAAGCTGAAGCAGACGTGCGTCCACCCGGCGCTGCTGCTCGGCGACGGCTCGCCGCTGCCCGGCCGCTCCGGCAAGCTGGAGCGGCTCGAGGAGATCCTGGACTCCGCACTCGCCCAGGGCGAGAGCACGCTCTGCTTCACCCAGTTCGCCAAGTTCGGCGCGATGGTGACCCCGCACCTGGCGGCCCGCTTCGGGGTGCCGGTGCGCTACCTGCACGGTGGCACCCCGCGCACCGCCCGCGACGAGATGGTCGCCGCCTTCCAAGCCGCCGCGCGACCCGAGATCTTCGTGCTCTCGCTGAAGGCCGGCGGTACCGGGCTCAACCTGACCGCGGCCAACAACGTCGTGCACGTCGACCGCTGGTGGAACCCGGCCACCGAGGCGCAGGCGACCGACCGGGCCTTCCGCATCGGTCAGCGCAAGGACGTCCGGGTGCACACCCTGGTCTGCCTCGGCACCCTCGAGGAGCGGATCGACCGGCTGCTCGCCGACAAGGGCACGCTCGCCGAGCGGGTGGTCGGCAACGGCGAGAGCTGGCTCACCGCGTTGTCCACCACCGAGTTGCGCGAGCTGCTCAGCCTGGCCCCGGAGGCGATCAGTGACTGAAGACCGGTTCGCCGTCGCCCTGCTCGGCACGTTCGAGTCGTTGCGGATGGGTCCGACGTTCGCGCGCGGCCGGCGCGACGAGCGGGCCGGGCACGTACGCCAGCTGACCGTCTCCGGGAGCCTGGTGGTCGCCCAGGTCCGCGGGCCGGAGGACACCCGCGCGTTCCGGGCCCGGATAGCGGTCCGCGCGTTCGGCGCGACCGACTGGGCGCGGGTGGAGCAGGCGCTGGCGACCGAGGCGCGCTTCACCGCGGAGCTGCTCGCCGGGCGGATGCCGGCCGGGATCGGCGAGGTGTTCGCCGAGGCGGGGTTGAGCCTGGTGCCGTTGTCGCTCGACGAGGTGGCGATGGACTGCAGCTGCGAGCGGTGGCCGATGCCGTGCGTGCACCTGGCGGCCACGACGTACGCGCTGGTCCGCAGCTTCACCGAGGACCCGTTCGGGGTGTTCACATGGCGGGGGCGGGGGCGCGACGAGCTGCTGACCAACTTGCGGGAGCTGCGCAGTGCCCACGCGGTGGAGGCCGCCCCAGCTGAGGCTCCC
>DASWMR010000584.1:0-4063 GCA_036399635.1 Actinoplanes sp.
TCTCCCGCGGCCAGCGCTCGTGCACCTCGGCGAAGGTCAGCCCCTCCCACTCACCGAAGTCACACTCGATCAGGTCGTCCAGCACGGTCACCGGCACACCGCCGACTTCCGCGGCGATGAGCTCGGCGGTACGCGTACACCTGCCCAAGGGTGAGCAGACGACGGCGGTGACGTCCCGGGAGATGCCGGCCACCCGCCCGCCCGCCGCCATCGCCAGGGCCGCACCCTCGTCGGTGAGCGGCACGTCACCACGACCCGAGTAGCGGCCCGAGCGGGTGAGTGTCGTCTCGCCGTGCCGGACCAGGATGATCCGGGTGGCGTCGTCCAGCGACGGCGGCGCCCACGACCGGACCGGGGTCGCCGTCTCGCCGGTGACCGACAGGTCGTCGGCGACCGACACCTCGGGTGCCGCGACCGGCTTGCCGGCCGCCTCGTCCATCGCCCGGTTGGCCAGTGCGTCCGCCGCCTTGTTCCGCTCCCGCGGGATCCACTCGAAGCCGACCCGCTCGAACCGGCTCACCAGCGCCGCGGCCTTGGCGGCGAGCGGGCGCAGCCCGGGGTTCTTGATCTGCCAGCGGCCGGACATCTGCTCGACCACGAGCTTCGAGTCCATCCGGACGTCGACCTCGGTGGCGTTCAGCTCGAGCGCGCCGGTCAACCCCTCGATCAGGCCGGTGTACTCGGCGACGTTGTTGGTCGCGACGCCGAGCGCGCCGTACCGCTCGACCAGCACCTCGCCGGTCGGATGCGCGCGCACGACCGCACCGTAGCCGGACGGCCCAGGGTTGCCCCGCGACCCGCCGTCCGCCTCGACGAGCACCCGCAGGGCCGGGCGGCCCTTGACGCGGCCGGTCACAAGCCGGACTCCGACGTGCGGATCATGATCCGGCGGCATTCCTCGCAGCGGACCACCTCGTCCGGCGCCGCCGACTTCACCCGGGCGAGGTCGGCGCCGTACAGCTCGATCCGGCATCCGCCGCAGCGCCCGGACCGGAACAAGGCCGCGCCGAGGCCGGACTCCTGCCGGATCTTGTCGTAGAGCGTCACCAGGTCGGGGGGCAGGTCGGCGGCGAGCGGACCGCGGGCCGACTTCTTGAATTCGGCGTCCTTCTCGATGTCCGCGAACGCCTCGTCCCGCCGCCGCTCGGCGGCGTCGCGCCGCTCGTTCGACTCGGCCAGCCGCCCGGTCACCTCGGCGAGTGCCGCCTCCGCGGTCTCCCGCTGCTCCATCAGCTCGAGCTCGGCGTCCTCGAGCTCGGACTGGCGCCGGTTCAGCGTGGCCAGCTCGTGCTGCAGGCCCTCGATCTCGCGCAGCGCGCCACCCGCGTCCAGCCGCTTGTGGTCCCGGTCCTTGCGGCTGCGCACCTGCTCGATGTCCTTCTCGAAGCGGGTGATGTCCCGGTCCAGGTCGTCGACCGCGACCTGGGCCCGGACCCGTTCGTCCTCCAGCGCGGACAACTCCCGCGCGACGGTGTCGATCTCGGCGAGCTCGGGCAGCGTCTTGCGCCGGTGCGCGAGCTGCGCCAGCGCGGTGTCGATGGCCTGCAGGTCGAGCAAACGACGCTGGGCTTCCGGCGAGGCCTTCACGACTGGGTCTCCTTCGTTTCGAGCGGATCCGGGGTGGCTCGCGCATGCCCGGTCCAGGGGTCGGTGTCCAGATCGGACACCGTGACGTCGACACCGAAGTCGCCGCGCAACCAGGCCGCCACGTCATCCAGCCACGGACGCTCGGTCGCCCAATGGGCGACGTCGAGCAACGCGGGGCCACCCTCGGCGAGATGCTCGCTCACCGGATGGTGGCGCAGGTCGGCACAAAGGTACGCGTCCACGCCCGCCCGCCGGGCATCGGCCAGGAACGAATCGCCCGCTCCACCACAGACCGCCATAGTACGGATGATCTGCTCGGGGTCGCCGGCCGACCGCACCCCGGCCGCGGTGGCCGGCAGCCGGCCCGCCGCGAATCCGGTCAGCTCGCGCAGCGACATCGGCTCCGCCAGGTCGCCGATCCGGCCGATTCCCCGGCCCGCGCCGGCCGCGGCACCGGTCGCCGGAACGAGCGGGCGCAGGTCGCGCAGGCCAAGCCGGGCGGCCAGCGCGTCGGAGACGCCGGGCTCGGCCGTGTCCGCGTTCGTGTGCGCGGCGTACAGCGCGACATCGCCGCGGATCAGGCGGTGGACGAGGCGGCCCTTGTAGGTGTCCGGGGCGATCGAGGAGACCGGCTTCAGCAGCAACGGATGGTGCGCGACGACCAAGTCGGCCCGCTGGTCGAGCGCCTGATCGACGGTCTCCGGCACGCAGTCGACGACGCACAGGATGCGGCGCACCACCTGATCGAGATCACCGAGCACCAGCCCCACCCGGTCCCAGGACTCCGCCCAGTCCCTCGGGTAACGCCGGTCCAAGGCGTTCACCACGTCGCGGACGAGGGGCGGTGCGGCTGTGTCGGTCACGGCCGACAACTCTATCGGGCCGCCTAGGCAGACATCAGGAGACCGCGTCCGGTTCGACCCGGCTGCTCATCGAAACGGGATTGCTGACCGCCTGCAGCGCGCGCCGCCAGGGGAACTGGCCCCGGAAGCGGTCGGTCTGCCCTGGCCCACCGAGGCGGCACACGTCTTCGCCGTAGAGCACGTGCACGCCCCAGTCGCGAAGCTTCGCCAGACTCTCGTGCAGTGCCGGGTGCAGGGCCATCACCTTGTTCGTGTACGGGACGACGGCGGTCGGCACGCCGTACCCGTAGCCCTCCACCAGCAGGCCGAGGACCAGCGTGTCGGTGATACCGGCGGCCCATTTGTTGACCGTGTTGACCGTTGCCGGCGCGACGATCATCGCGTCCGCCTCGGGCAACATGTCGGGGTCGCCGGGACTCTTGTAGTGGGTACGCACCGGGTGACCGGTCTGCGCCTGGAGCGCGGCCACGTCGACGAACTTGCGGCCGTCCGGGGTGGTGATGACGCAGACCTCCCAGCCTTCCTGCTGGGCCAGGCCGACCAGCACACCGACGTCCCGGGCGATGGGTGAGCCACAGACCAGGATGTACAGCACACCGGGTAAGGGATTGCCGATCATTACGCGGGGACCCCCCCGCCCGCCGCCCAGGACCGGACCAAAAGCCCCGTCATACGCCGACTCCCATCTGCTCGGCCAGCTCCGCCACTGGAGCCGGCGGCGTACCCCGCGTACGGCGGAGCACGTCGGAAAGAACCTCGTGGGCGAGTGGACGGCAACGGATCTCCGACGGGGCGAGCCGATCGCCCTCGAGCAGCATCTCGCTCGCCTTCTCGATGTTGCCGATCTGCGTGTAGCCGCGGGCGATGTCCAGATAGTGGTGTGCCCGCCGCTCCGGCAGCAGCGAGTGGAAACCCACCGGGTCGATCTTCTCGTGGGTGTCCACCGCGGTGCGGCCGTCGCCCAGCTCGACCGCGGTCGCGCAGCGATGCAGCTGCACGTTGGTCGGGCCGAAGCTGGTCCAGTAGTGGTTGAAGTCGCCGCCCAGCTCCAGCGACGCCTGTTCGGCACCGCAGAGCAGGTCGCGCACGGTCGCGCCGTCGCCGATCCGGGCTGCCGCCATCGCGCCGTTGAGCAGCAGCATCCCGTACACCGAGAGGCGGTCCGGCCGGGGCACCTCGTGGCTGGGCGCGAGCCGGTTGGCGATGTTGACGTTGACCTCGAGCGACGGTCGGACCCGGCCCAGGGCCAGCAGCGCGCTGCCCACCCGATAGCTGGCCAGGCCGGCCAGCAGCTGGTCACCGGCCCGTTGGGACACGGCGATCGAGCGGTCCGCGGCCAGCCAGGACAGCTCGTGCTCGCCGACCTTGCGCAGTGCCGACGAGGCGATCTGATAGACCTGCCCGAGCAGGTGCGCGGCCGCCGGTGCCTCGTCGCTGTTCGCGTGTGCACTGTCCGCGGCCTGCGCGTTGCGCAGCAGTCTGGGCAGCGTGCGGGCCAGTACGCCGTACTTCGCGTGCTGATAGGTGAGCCAGGCGTGACTGACCGCCTTGCGCATCTCGATCAGCGGTGGCGAGTGCGGCACCGGCTGGAAGAACGCGCTCATCTGGTCGTA
>DASWMR010000585.1:0-7671 GCA_036399635.1 Actinoplanes sp.
CTGGGTGCCGACGAAGCCGAACAGCAGGATCCAGACGTAGAGCAGGGTCATGCTGGGCGGCGTCGCGGGCGCCGCCGGGCGGGTCGGCTGAGCCAGCGGGCGGCGAGCCTGCGGCACGTACGTGGCCGGCAGCCCGATGACCGCGGCAGGCGCACCACTGGTGCCGGTCGGTGCGGTGATCGCAGCGCCGTCTGCAGCGGCGGCTGAGTGTTCGGCCGGTGCGGCCGGCGCCTCGACGAGCACCGGCTTGGGCGCCAGCAGACCGTTGTCGTTCAGCACCCGCATGCCGCCGGTCAGAAAGCGCAGCCCGACCAGCGCGGACAACGCGAGGATCGCCACGTTGAGCAGCTTGAAGAAGTTGTAGTCCGGCGCGGTGATCAGGAAGAACAGGCTGATCGGTGCGAACGCCACGGCCAGCATCGCGGTCACGGTCAGCGCCACCATAACCAGCGCGAGCGACTGCCGGATCGAGAGCCGGGCGCCGAACACCAGATTGAACAGGTAGAGCGTGGGCAGGCAGATCGCCAGGGTGATGAGGAAGAGCAGCGGCAGCTTGACCGCAGAGGTCAGGGCCATCAACACACTGTGGAAGGAACCAAGGACAGCGCCGTAGACGGAGAGTGCCGCACCGGTGCTGACCAGCATCTGCCCGGTCAGCCGGGGCAGATCACGGTCGTCGACCACCTGCTGCCAGATGCCCTGCCGGTCCCGCAGAATCCGCTCGATAACCAAGAGGCCTGCCACGCTGCCACCCCCAACGAGTCCGTATCGTCGATACGCCATCGCACCGACGTGTGGGCGGAAGACTATGCGATGGGGTCAACCAGCGGAAGGGCTCCGGGTCAGCGCCAGCCGACGTCGATCCGGTCGCCGCGATCGTCGAAGAAGTGCAGCGCGTCCATCCGGACCGCGACGGACAGAGGGTGGCCAGGGGAGACAGCCGGATAGGGCGCCAGGCGGACGGACAGCTCGGCCGGGCGGCGGTTATGCCGGCCGCTGTTGAGGACGCTCGGCCCATCGGACTCGCGACCCTGCGCCCCCACCCCGTTGCGGTGCGCAAGTCGCTGCAACGCTCCGCCGAACCGTTTGAGCGTGCCGCCCGATTCCGTGTCGTTGGTCGCGCCGATCTCATCCACCACGATCGCGGTCGCGCCGACGTCCAGGTAAGCCAGGGACTCGTGCCCGTGATGCTCCAGATAGCGGATCCGGCCGCGCAGCACGTCGCCCTGCACGTCCGGGGCGACCGGCGTGAGTGCCTCGGCCCGCATGCCGAGCACGATGTGCTCGCCGTGGTAGTGCGCGATCGCTCGGGCCCGGATGTCCGTCCAGGGCAGGTAGAGCGACTGCTCGCCGAGCTTCAGCTCGATGTAGCGGTCCAGGTGGACGTAGACCGACACCTCCAGCAGGTTCATCCGGGGTGAGCCGAGGAACGCGGCGACATAGAGGGTGGCCGGCCGGCCGTAGACCTCGGTCGGCGTTCCCACGTCCTGCAGGATGCCCTTCCGCATGATCGCCACGCGGTCCGCCATGGTCAGCGCCTCGGCCTGGTCGTGCGTCACGTACATGGTGGTGACGCCGAGCTCGCGGGTGAGCCCGGTGATCTCGGCGCGCAGCTCGGCGCGCAGGCCGCTGTCGAGGTTGGAGAGCGGTTCGTCCATCAGGAAGAGGCCGGGCCGACGGACGATCGCCCGGCCCATCGCCACCCGCTGCCGCTGGCCGCCGGAGAGCTGGCTCGGCTTGCGGGCAAGCACGTCCCCGATGCCGAGTGCGGCGGCCACGTCGCCCACCCGCTCGATGCGCGGGCCGGGCTCGACGCCGGAGAGCCGCAGGGGGAAGCCGATGTTGTCGCTGACCGACATGTGCGGATAGAGCGCGAAGTCCTGGAAGACCATCGCGATGCTGCGGTCTCGGGGTGCTAATTCCAGAACCGGGTCGCCGTTGAGCAGGATGTCCCCCTCGGTGGGGTCCTCCAACCCGGCGATCATCCGCAGGATCGTTGACTTCCCGCAGCCGGAGGGGCCGAGGAGCACCAGGAATTCGCCATCGTTCACGTCCAGGTTGACGTGATTGACGGCGGTTGTGCCGTCCGGCCAAACCTTGGTGACGTCCTTGAGCGCGACGGTCGACACCGTCAACCAACCTCCTGACGAGTCCGGAACTTCGATTCCGGTCCCACGACGGCCGGCTATCTGGCCCTACCCTGCCCAGGAGCATAGATGGACCGCTATCGGGTGAACGTGCCATTCGCGCACTGTGAGCACGCCGTTACAGCAGCGTTTTCCCGGGTCACCGCGTGGTTTCCGGGCCCGAGAAGACCCGCCGGACGACCCGTTCTGCGGCCCGTCCGTCGTCGTGGTTACAGAACCGAGCCCGGAAAATTTGCCGGGCGGCCATCGCGGCGTCGCCCTGGTAGGCACCGTCGCGAAAGAGTTCGATCAATTCACGATAGTCGATCGCGACCGCCCCTGGCGGCTCAGCCAGCAGATCGAAGTAAACTCCGCGCAGCTCACGGTAGACGGGCCAGTCCGGCGCGAAGATCACGACTGGGCGGTCCAGGACGGCGTAGTCGAACATTGCCGACGAATAGTCGGTGATCAACACGTCCGCGGCGAGGTAGAGGTCCTCGACCACCGGGTGGGCCGAGACGTCGACGACGGGGCCTGCGGAGCCCGGCGCGGGCGCCTCGGGAGGCACGTGGAAGTAATGCGCACGCACCAGCAGCACAGTGTCCGGGCCCAGGTCCTCGGCCAGCCGCTCCACCTCGAGCACCTCGGTGCCGGCCGGCAGCCACTCGCGGTGGGTGGGCATGTAGAGCACCACCCGACGGCCGGTCGGGATGCCCAGTTGCTCGCGCACCGCCGCGGCGTCCGCGGCGGTCGCCGTCGCCAACCGGTCGTTGCGCGGATAACCCACCTCGAGCGTCTCATGCTCGCACGGGTAGGCCCGCGCCCAGGCGACGGTGGTGTGTGCGTTCGCGGTCACGCTGAAGTCCCACCGGTCGGCCCGGCGCATCTGCCCGGCGAAGTCGGCGTCGCGGACGCCGGCCGGGTGATCGAGCTGGTCCAGGCCCATCAGCTTCAGCGGGGTGCCGTGGTGGGTCATCACATGCGTGGTGCCCCGCCGCTTGACCATCCGGTCCGGCCAGTTCACGTTGTTGATCAGGTAACGGGCCCGGGCCAGCGCCCGGTAGTACGCCGGCGAGCCGGCCACGACGAAATCGGTGCCGGGCGGCAGCGTGCCCACCCGGGCCGCGCTGACCACCCACACCGGCCGGATGTGCGGCGCCAGCTCGGCGGTCTTCGCGGCGATCGCGGCCGGGTTGCAGGCGACACCGCGGTACCAGTACGCGGCGAACAGCGCGAGCGACTGGTCGACCGGGAGCCGCAGGTGCAGCTGGTAGTACAGCTGCCCGGCGCCCTGTCGGACCGCCCGGCCCACTCGCTCGACCGGCCGGCGCAGCCCGCCCTCGAGTGCCCGCCGAACCCGCACCGCGGCCTCCAGCACCTGGAAACGCCGGTAGGCCCCGCGGGCCACCAGCCGGTAACGAATCCGCGCCAACCGGCCGGGCGGCGGTCGGAACCCCGCGGGCGGCAGGAACCGTTGGTAGTTCTCCGTCATCCGCCGGAAGAACCGGGCGCGCGACCGGGGCGGCACCCGGGCGTCGTGCCGCAGCACGCTCTGGTAGTGCCAGATCATCCGGCGGAAGAGGAGTCCCTCGACCTCGGGGCCGGGCGTCGCATAGCGGTGGGCCAGCGCGAGCGCGTGCTCCCAGTGGTCGAAGACCTCGAAATGCCGGTCGCCGACGGTCCGGGTGATCGCCCCGGTCCGGCGCTGGCGGTAACGCACGCAGGTCCGCTCCAGCGTGCTTATCCGCTCGGCGGCCAGCAACATCGGGAAGGTGAACGAGACGTCCTCGTACCAGCCGGCCTCGAAGGCGAAGCCGATCTTGGCCAGCAGGTCGCGGCGGACCACCTTGTTCCACGCCACGTGCAGCACGTTGAGGACCTGCGGCCACTGCTCGACGGAGAAGACCCGCGGCGCGGCAGCCAGCTTGCGCCGGGCCGTCCCGGCCTGGACCGTGCCGTCCCAGTGCACCCGGTCCCACCCGACGATGAGCACATCGGCATCGGTGTCCCGCAGCCGGCCGGCGACCGCCGCCAGCGACCCGGCGGACAGCCAGTCGTCGCTGTCGAGAAACCAGACGTACTCGCCGTTCGCATGCTCGAGGCCGAGGTTACGGGCGCGACCGAGGCCGATGTTCACCGGCGAGCTCACCACCCGCACCCGGGGATCGCGGGCGGCGTACTCGGCGAGGATCGCACCGCTGTAGTCCGGCGAGAAGTCGTCGACCGCGACGATCTCGAAGTCCTGGAACGACTGGCTGAGCAGCGAGTCCAGGCACTGCCGCAGGTAACCCTGCACCTTGTAGCAGGGAAGGACGATGCTCAGGAAAGTCACGAGCGGATGCCACCTGTCCGCCGGTCGGCGATCGCGTTGGCCAGGAACGCGCCAACGGTCAGCAGGGCCACGAGGAGCAGGCCCAGCGCCGCCTGACCGGCCAGCGCGGCGGCGGCGAGCAGCACGACCCGCCCGTCCCAGCCGATCGGCGAACCGCCACGACCTGCGGGCGCACCCTTCTCCATCCGCGCGGTGAGATCGTAGTGCCGCATCGCCAGCGCGAAGAGCACCGCGAAGAGCAGCGGGGCGGGCACCGAGCCGCTCAGCGCGACCGCCACCACGAAGAGGTATTCCGCGGCCCGCAAGCCGGCCGGGACCAGCCAGTCCAACGGCCCGTCGTGCCGGGCCCGGGCGGGCAGGCCGGCGGTCAGAACCAGCAGCGCGGCGACCACGAGCGCGACCAAGGCCCGCGGCTCCGGCCAGCCGGCCTGCAGACCCACCACCAGGGCGAGGGCGCCGGCGGCGGCGAGGACGGCGAACAGCAGCGGGGCGCCGAGCCCGGCGCGGCCGAGCAGATGCCGCACGATCGGGCCGTCGTCGCGGTGCCGCGCGGTGTCCACGGTGTGCAGCACGCCGACCCGCATCGACCAGGAGCGCAGCGAGCGAAGCACGAGCGTGTACGCCGCGGCGAGCACTCCCCAGCCGACCACGGCGGCGAGCGCCACCCGGCCGTTGGTGATCATCGCGAGGACGGCGATCAGTGCCCAGCGCTCGCCGATCGGGAACACCACGATCCGCTTCAGCCAGTACGCCGCCGAGCCGGTGTCGCTCTGCACCCGGGCGGACGCCGCACTCAGCCGGGCACCCACCCCGCCCGCGGCCGGCGGGCGGGGACGGGCGGCGGCCTCGTCGTGCAACGCGCCGTACCAGGTGTCGGTCATGTGCCGGACGGTCTGCAGCAGGATCGCGGTGAGGGCAAGCGGCCACGCGTACGGCAGGCCGATCCGGTCGGCGCCGGCCGCGAGCCCGGCGTACACCGCGTACTCCTTGGCGCGGTCGGCCATCGTGTCCAGCCAGCCGCCGAACGCGTCGAACCGGCGGGTGTAGCGGGCCAGCTGGCCGTCCACACAGTCCAGCACGAAGCCGAGGTAGAGCAGAACCCCGCCGGCGATCATGGCGGGCCGCGACGCCTGCCAGAAGGCGAGCGCGGCGGCCACCGCGAAGAGCACCGAGATGGCGGTGACCCCGGTGGGCGTCAAGCCCAGCCGGGCCGCCGCTTTGGTCACCAGCGGCGACCAGGTGCTGACCGCGTACGTCGTGAAGAAGTCGTCCTTCTCCTTGACCGCGAGCCGCAGCCGGGCAGAGTCCTCGTCCACCGCGGCGACCGCGGCCCGCGCCTGGGCCAGCTCGGCTCCGGTGTGCACCAGCGCCGCCCGCAACAGGCGCACCGGCGTGGCGATCGGGACGAGCCCGGCCTCGAGCAGGGCGGGCAGCAGGTCGGGCCGGTCGGCGACCTTGGCCAGCAGCGGCAGATCGGCCGGCGCCACGCACAGCGCGCCCGCGTAGTGCACCGTGCCGGGTGCGCCGGCCGCGGGCACCAGGCGGCCGCGGTCGTCGCGCAGGTCGCCGGCCGGGTCGGGAACGACAAGCGCGGTGCTGCGGCCGGCCGGCTCGGTGGCGAGCATCAGCAGCAGGCTCGGGTGGGCGACCACGTTGTCCGCACAGATCAGCACCGACTCGCCGGCCGCCTGCGCGCGGGTGGCGACCGCCCGCAGCAGGCTCGCCGTCTCGCCCGCCGTCTCGCCCGCCGTCTCCGGACGCTCGACAACCGACGCACCGGCCGCGTGCAGCGCGGCGGCCAGATCGTTCGCGAGGCGGGCGGCATCGGCGGGATCGAGGGTGTTATCGGTGCTGGCAGTGAGGACGGCCAGCGTCACCGGACCATCACCGCTTGCCTCCTCGTCACTGCCCGGGACCCGCTCATCACTGCCCGGAACGCGGTGGAGACTAGGGTCGGGAATTGGCCCTCAGGTTAACAGCGCAAGGCACGGGGGTACGGGTCACCCTTACGGGGACCCGAGCGCCTTCTCCACCTCCCGACCGAGGGATCGGGCCCCACCCGCCCATACCGTCGGAGATGGTCCTGGCGTCAAGGTCAGTACCTCGATAAACAGGTCCTCGCCCACCGGACCTCGACAAAACAGGACCTCGACACACAGGACCTCGACACACAGGACCTCGATAAGGAGTGAGACCGTGACACGCCGCCTCGCCCGCCCACAGGACCGCTGGATCGCCGGAGTGTGTGCCGGCCTGGCCCACCGCTTCGGGCTCGCACCCAACATGGTTCGGCTGATCTTCGTCGTCTCGTGCCTGCTGCCCGGCCCGCAGTTCCTGCTCTACCTGGTCCTCTGGGCGCTGCTGCCCAACGAGTAACCGCACCTCGACCCACCTCGACCCACCGGATGCCGCAGGCTCGCTGCCCCTTGCCTGCGGCGTCCGGTGCACCTACGGGGTGTCGAAGGTGACGGTGACCGAGGTGTAGCCGAGCCGGGTGAAGAGGCTCTCCAGCATCCGCTGGGTGTTTTCCTTGGCCCGCTGGTCGAGCCCGCTGGACCTGGCTGCCTCGGTGATCTGCTCCTGGGCCAACTGGTAGACCTTCTGTTGCTTGCCCGGGTCGCTGTGGAAGGCGTCGGCGATGCGGTTGAACAGGCCCCGCTCCTCGGCGACGACGTAGCTCCGCTGCATGTCGAGCGCCGCGGTGGACTGCTGCGGCGGCGGCAGGATGAGCTGCACGGTCTTCTTCTCGTTGTCGACGGTCAGCGCGTCGTCGGCCAGCGAACCGAACTCGACGTACTCCTCGACGGTGCCGGAGCCGACGAAGAGCGTGCGCTGGTTGATCAGGAAGTTGGGAATGTTGTCCTTGTTCTCCTGCAGGTCGACGATCACCTGAAAGGTGCCGTCGGCCGCGACGTAGCGGCTCAGGTCGCGCATGGACTGCAACAGCACCGGCTGGCTGCGGTCGGTCGTCTGGTCGGCGAACGGGTTGTCGAAGCTAGGCAGCACGTTGATCGCGCGGAGCCCCAGACAGGCGGCCACCAGGATCGCGAAGACGGCGCCGGTGAAGATGAGCAGGCGGGCGAAGCCGGAACGGGCGGGCGGCGGCTCTGCCAGCGGCGGCGGCTCTGTCTCACCGACAGCCGGATATTCCCTGGTCGGGCCTTCGACATCGGGTGAGTTGGCCATGCGCTAACGGTACGAGAGAGGTACGAC
>DASWMR010000586.1:0-9323 GCA_036399635.1 Actinoplanes sp.
CCACCGTCAGCGCGGCCTCGCCCTCGTCGATCGGCTCGGCCAGCACGATGGCGTCCACGCCCTCGGCGAGCAGCCGCTGCACGGCCTCGGCGATGCTGCCGCGGGAGCCCTCCAGGGTGTGCACGATGCTCAGTGCGTACCCGGTGTCGCGGGCCGCCCGCTCGAGCGCGACGAGCTGGGTCGACGGCCCGAAGAATGCGCTGCCGAGCGAGACCACGCCGATCCGCTGGTGGCGTTCGAGCTTGAGCGCCCGGGCCGTCCGGTTGGGCCGATAGCCGAGCCGCTCGGCCGCCTCCTGAACACGCTGTCGCACATCCTCGGTGACGTAGCGTTCCCCGTTGAAGACCCGGGACACGGTCTTCTGTGAGACGCCCGCCAGCCTTGCGACGTCCGTACTGCCCGGTCGCGCTTCGCTCACGTCGCCTCACTCTGTGTCGCTGACTACGCAGTCATTGATGTAAGCCACTTTCTACGTGCTTGAAGATCATGTCAACTGTTTCGGGCTCAGCTCAGCCGCGCCCTGGTCGCCGCCGCGCGGATCCGTACCAGTTCCGCGAACCCGGCGGCAATCTCCTCATACCGCTCAGTCTCCGCCTCCGGATCGTCGGCCACACCCACCGGATCGTCGCCGATATTTACCGGATCATCCGTGGCGCTTATCCCTGCGGCGTCCGGCCGGCTCTCGTCCGTGTCCAGTTCGTGAGCTTCCGCGGCATACTCCGCGTAGAGCAGCTGGCATGACGCGATCCCGTCCAGCAGGTGCTCCAGCAGATCCCGGGCCGGCCGCCGCGGATCCAGCAGCGTGGTGCGGACCGGCTCGGACGCGAGAATGTCCTCCCGCTGCTCGACCGGCAGCCGCTGCACCATCTCGACCAGCCGAGCCCGCTCGGCCAGCACCCCCGGCAGATCAGCGACCTCCCCGTCGGCCGCCGCGACCGCCACCCGCAACAGATCCAGCACCACCTGCCGGGGGGACCGCCCGTCATCCTCGATCTCGATCACCACCCCGGTCGGCACCGGCACCGAAACCGCCTGGATCCCGTCCGCCTCGACGAACACCCCCGCCGGCGTGTTCCCCGCCGCCCCCGCCGCGACCACGGCGGCCGCCGCCAGCCAGTGGGCCGCCGCGACGCAGGCAGCCGCCGGATCGATCGGTGCCGACAACAACCCACCATCGAGCGGATCCGCCTGCATCATGTCGTCGGCCGCCGCCACCTGAATCGGCGACACGTCCAGTCGGTCCAGCGTCATCGCCTGAATGGCCCGCCCGGACAGATCGCCGAGCTCGGCCCGGACCACGGCGTCGAGTTCCGTCCTGGCCTCGTCAACCACGGCATCGATCAGGACCGGGTCGGCCAGGAACTGCAGGAGCCGGCCCAGCCGGTGCGCCGCCTCCTCCACCGGGCTGGCCGAGACGACCATCAACCCGTACTCATCCGGCTGGTTGGGCTCACGCAGGGCGTCCACGACGTACGCGAACTGCTCGCGCTCCTCCTCACGCTGTGCGCGCTCGAGCTCGTCCTCGGCAGCGGAGGCCGGTCGGGCGTAGGTGTCCCACAGGGCCTGGGAGAGGCGGGTGAGCTCGGCGCAGAGAACGGCGGCCTGCCGAGCTGACACCCGCTCGGCCAGGACCGCCACGGTCTGGGCCTGCGAGCCGGCACCGACCGGCCACACGACCAGGACCTCTCGACGATCCGCATGGAGCGCGTACACCGACACGAGCAGCAAGCCTTCCCCTAGCGCGAACAAGCCGTCCCATCACAGCAGCATGGATCATCGGGTGCGCGTGGACGCGCGGAAGCCCGAGAACTCACCGCATGCTCGGCGCCCCGGTGGTATTCACCCGATCAAGTGGCTGCGTGAGAGTTCCGGCGTATCACGCACGGCCCTGGAGCGTATCGGTAGCACCCTCCACATGATCTCTGAGCTGGAGCGATGGCGACGTTCGCTACCAGCGCGGATGCCGGGGCGGGTGCTCGACTGTGCTCGGCGTACCGGTCGGCAATGTGGCACGTGTGAGGATCCGCATTGCGTGCGGGTTAACCGTCGATCGGGCTCTCCGGAGATAGTGTTCTAAGTCATAGAATGATCCACACTTATCGTTCCGATCATGAGTCGGCTTCGCTATGGTTCGCGTGGCGATCATGAGAACAGCTCGTCCTATGTGGCGACAGAACCGGAAGAAGTCCATGACCACGGTCCGGAAGTCTGATACCCCTTACGCCTTCGACAACGATGAGCCCACTGCGTCCGACATGCTCGATGCGCTGGCTGCCACCTTGGACGAGTTCACCATTGCCCGCCTGCGCCAAGCCGGCGTCACCGCGGGCGCGCGCTGCCTCGAGATCGGAGCCGGGGCCGGCACCATCGCGGTGTGGCTGGCCAGCGAGGTCGGCCCGACCGGGCGGGTCATCGCGACCGATCTCAAGCCGCAGCATATTCCGGCTGCTCCGGGCCTCACCGTGGTGCAGCACGACGTGGTCACCGAGCCGCTGCCCGAGGGGCCGTGGGACGTGATCCACGTGCGCGCGGTTCTACAGCATCTGCCGCAGCGGCGGGAGGTGCTCGCGAAGCTGGCCGACGCGCTCGCGCCCGGTGGCACGCTTGTCGTCGAGGAGATCGAGGCCGGCTGGAGCCGGTCGGTGCTCGCGTCGCCCGACCCCCGGGCCTACGAGATCTTCGCGGAGTACGAGAAGGCGCTGACCAAGGTCCTGGTGGCCAGCGGGAACGACCAGACGTGGAACCGGCTCAAGCACTCCGCGATGATCGAGCTAGGGCTCGAGGACGTGGACTCGCAGGGCTGGCAGGGTTCCTTTGTGGGCGGCACCGGGGTCTGCCTGCTCGCCTACTCCGGGTCGAAGGAGCTGCACGACCGGCTCGTCGAGGCCGGCATGAAGGCCGACGACCTGGAGATCATGCGCAAGCTTGCTCTCGACCCGCGCCTGGTGCTGCGCGGAATCCTGCTGCTGTCGACCATCGGCCGCAAGCCGCGTTGACCTTCACCCACGGCCCGGAAGGAACATTCTTGTGGCAAAAATAACGCGCGTGCTCGGCACCGTCGCGACGGTTGCGGCGCTCGTGTTGAGCGCCGGATGCACTAAATCAAATGATGGCACCGAAGGCTCGGGAAAGGACGGCGGCGGGCTGGAAAAGGTCTCGTACCTCACCGGCGCCAGCATTCTCGGGCGAGAGGCGTTCGTCTATACGGCCATCGAAAAGGGCTATTTCAAAGAGGCCGGCTTCGAGGTCGAGGTGCTGGCTGGCAAGGGCACTGCCCCGAACCTCGGGCTGCTGCAGGCCGGCAAGGTCGACTTCGCGGCGGTGGACATCACCGCGGCGCTGATCGAGTACGGCAAGACCGACAGCAAGTTCCACGACTTCACCGTCGTGAACGCGATCCAGCAGCGGAACCTCCAATGCATCATGGCTTTGGAGGGCAGCGGCATCAACAGCCCGAAGGACCTCGCGGGCAAGAAGATCGCGTACCTGCCGGGTGGTGTCGCCAAGGCGCTGTTCCCGGCGTACGCCAAGCTCGCCCAGATCGACGAGTCGACGATCAAGTGGGTCAACATTCCGCTGGAGCAGCACCCGCAGAACCTCGCGGCGGGCACGGTCGACGCGGCCACCCAGTTCGCGGTGGGCAAGCCCGGCATCGACCGGGTGGCCAAGGGCAAGAAGGTCACCGTGCTGCCGTACACCGACTACCTGACCGATCTGTACGGGGTCGGGATCGCCGTCACGAAGAAGGCGGCCTCCGAGGACCCGGACCGCATCCGCCGCTTCAACGAGGCGGTGCTCAAGGGCCTGCGGGACGCGACGGACAACCCGGCCGAGGCCGGCAAGATCTACGCCAAGTACGCGAAGATCCAGCCGGAGCCGGTGGCGATGGCCGAGAACAAGCTGATGGTGCCGTACGTCAAGTCGGCCGCGGGCGGTGCGGCGGTGGGCGCGTTGGACCTGCAGCGGGTGGCCCGTAACATCGCCATTCTGCAGGGTGCCGGCGTCATCCCGGCGGTCTTCCAGCCGCAGGACGTCGTCTCGGTGGATTACCTGCCGAAGAGCTGACCAACCAGGTTGTACGGTGCGTCCGGTGTCGACATTGACGCCGGGCGCACCGGCACGTTTCGCGGAGGGGACGGCAGATGGCAACCGGGACGTACTCGGCGACCGAGGCACGGCGCGGCCCGGTGGGTGCGGTGCTGCTGGCCGTGGTGGGTGGCGCGGTCAGCGTGGGACTGTGGTGGCTCGCCATCATCGTGTTCCACATCGAGTCCTACACGGCTCCGACACCGCCAGAGATGATCGAGGCGTTCAGCCGGATGCCGGGTTACCTGTTCGAGAACGCGCAGATCACCCTGGTGACCACGGTCCAGGGCTTCGCGATCACCATCGTGCTGGGGCTGGTCATCGGTGCGGTGCTGGGCAGTTCGCGTACCTTGGAACGGGCCTTCATGCCGTCCCTGGTCGCGCTGAACGCCGTACCGAAAATGGCCTTTGGTCCGTTGCTTCTGGTCTGGCTCGGGGTGGGGCGGACGCCGAGTGTCGTGATGGCCGTGCTGCTGTGCTTCTTCCCGATCGTGCTGTCGGTGATCACCGGGCTCTCGCGCACCCCCAGTGACCTGGCCGAACTCGCTCAGTCGTTGTCGGCGAGCCGCTGGCAGACCTTCGTGCGGGTGCGGATGCCCAACGCGATGCCGCAGATCTTCGTGGGCCTGAAGACCGGGCTGCCCCTGGCGGTGATCGGCGCGCTGCTCGGCGAGCTCTTCGGCGCCGGCGCCGGACTGGGCTACATCATCACCACCGCCGGCTCGGACACCGCCCTGGCGTTCGCCGCGATCGCGCTGGTGGCCACGATGAGCATCGTTCTGTACTACCTGATCGTGGTCACCGAGGTGGTGCTGCTGCCCTGGGTCCGGGAGACGACGGCGTAGCCGAGTTTGACGATCGGGCCGGCGGGTCAATGCTGGGCCCATGCCCTCCCTGACCTCGCACGCCCGGCGCGCCGGCGCCAACACCTGGCTCGAGAAGCTGACCCGCGCCGGCTTCCTCGGCTACGGCGTACTCCATCTCCTCTTCGCCTATGTGATCCTCCAGATCGCCTTCGGCGGCGCGGGCGCCGACGGCGACCAGTCGGGCGCGATGCACAAGCTTGCCGAGAAACCCTTCGGTACGGCGTTGATCCTGATCATCTTGGTCGGCTTGATCGCCATGGCGGTCTGGCAATCGCTGGAGGCCTTCGTGGTGCCGCGGCCCATCGAGCGGGTCGCGTCGGCCGGCCGGGCTGCGTTCTACCTCTACCTGAGCTGGAACGGGGTCAAGGTGCTACGCGGCAAGAAGACCTCGAGCGCGGACACCCAGCAGAACGCGACCGAAGGCCTGCTCGGCTCCGGCCTCGGCCGGTTCACGGTGGCCATGGCCGGGCTGGTGGTCGCCGGAATCGGCGTCGGGCTGGTGGTCGTCGGCCTTCAGAAGAGGTTCGAGAAGCACCTCAAGGTCAGCCAGATGTCAGCCGCGATGCGCCAGCTCATCTGCCGGCTGGGCGTGGCGGGCTACGTCGCGAAGGGGCTCGCGTACGGCATCGCCGGGGTGCTGTTCGTGGTGGCGGCTGTGCAATACGACTCGGACAAGGCGCGGGGCCTGGACGCCGCACTGCGGACGCTGTCCGAGCAGACGTACGGCACGTTGCTGCTGATGCTGGCCGCGATCGGCTTCGCCGCGTACGGATTGTTCGCTGTGGCCGAGGCCCGCTACCGCAAGGTCTGACGCCGGCCTTGGCCTCGGCGAAGATAGCGCACAGCTGTCACAGGCCTCCCGTTTTTCACCGATGGTGGGCAACTCCGCGCGGCGTTCGGCTCAACGAAGGCTCGTCTCCGGCCGATTGGGCTGATGTCGGGTGTCGGTGGGCGGGAGGTGAGTGCCGTGGTCGTGGTGGTGCTCTGCGTCCTGTTTTCGATCGCCTCCGTGGTCGCCGGCGCCGTCGCCGTCGTCGGGTGGAAGCGGCGCGCCGAGGCGCCCGGCTTCACCGCGACCGCGCTGATCGCCGTGGGCTGCGTGTATTGGTCGATCACCGACGCGGGGCTGGTCCTCACCACGAGCGAGACTGCGGTACGCGTCCTGGTCGAGGTTTCGTTCCCGGCCACCTGCCTGGTCTCGGCGGCCTGGTGGTGCCTGTCGTACGCGTTCACCGACCGGGCGTGGCGGCTCAGTCGGCGCGCCATGTTCTGGCTGACCGTCGAGCCGGTGCTGTGCCTTGTCGCGGCGGTCACCAATCCATGGCACGGGCTGTTCATCTTCCAGGTGCGGCCGACCGGTGTCGACGGCGTGCTCGCTCCGGTCTTCGGGCCGCTGTTCTGGGTGCACTCGGTATACAGCTTCGGCATGCTCGGGATGGCGCTGCTGCGGGTGGTCCGGGGCTGGATCGGCACCTCCGCGCGCTACCAGGGTTATCTGTTCGCGCTGGCCAGCTCGCTGCCGGCGCTGGCGTTCAACCTCGTCGGGCTGTCCTCGAACGGCCGGCTGCCCGACCTGACCGCGATCGGTTTCGCCATCACCTCGCCGCTGCTCTACTGGATGGTCAGCCGCCTCTCGCTGCCGGCTCTCGCCCCGGTCGCCCGGCCGCTGGTGTTCGAGAAGATCAACGACAGCATCGTGGTGGTCGACCGGGCCGGCCGGATCCTGGACCTCAACCAGGCTGCGGTGCGGATGCTGAACCGGATCATCGCCGAGCCGCCGGCACGTTTCGAGGGTGCGGTGCTCAACTCGGTCCTCGGCAACCCGCAGTGGCGACTGCCGGGTCAGCAGGAGCGCGACGATGCGCTGCCGGGCGGGGCGGATCTCGACTACACGCTCGAGAACGTGGCCGGCTCGGGCCTCGATCTTCAAGTGCGGATCAGCGAGCTGTACGACCGCAGGCAGCGCGGCATCGGCCACGTGCTCGTGGCCCGGGACGTGACCGAGCTTCTGCGGCAGCGCCGGGACCTGCAGGACGCCAATGACCTGCTGCGCGAACAGGTCAACACGATCGAGCTGCTGCGCGCCGACCTGGCCGATCAAGCCGCCCGCGACCATCTGACCGGGCTGTACAACCGCCGGCACCTGCTGACCGAGCTTCAGGTCGCGGTGCTGCGGGCTGCCGCCGAGGGCTCCGGCCTCGCGGTGACCCTGATCGACATCGACCACTTCAAGGCGGTCAACGACCGGTACGGGCATCAGGCCGGTGACGCCGTGCTGGTGCACGTCGCCACCACGCTGAGCGACGCGATCCGGGCGGACGACATCCTCGCGCGCTACGGCGGCGAGGAGTTTCTGCTGGTTATGGGCGGTATTGACACCGATGGCGCGGTCGACCGGGTCGACGCGCTGCGGCACCTCGTGCGGGCCCGGCCGGTGGACGTCGGCGGCCACTCGGTTTCAGTCACCTTCAGTGCCGGGGTGGCCCTGCACGTCGGCGGTCAGACGCCGGAAGACCTGATCCGGCGCGCCGACGTCGCGCTCTACCGGGCGAAGGACTTCGGTCGGGACCGGGTGCAGCGGGCCGATCCAGCGGTTTCCGACCATTCGATGGCCGGGCCGGTCGAAACCCCCGCCGCCTGAGCGATCAGACCGCGACCAATTGAATTGACGCCCCTAAATTTCGATGCGAGGGTGGTCACTCGCAGTAGCGGTTCGGGTGACGGGGGTCCATCGAGCATGGCTGAAGCAGTACGGGAACGGTTACGCCTGGTGGCGATGTTGCGGGTGGCCGGTCCGGCAGTGCTTGTCGCCCTATTGGCCCTGATCGTCGTGTCGAGCCTGATGCCCGCGGCGACCGCGATCACGCTCGGCGTGCTGATCGACCGGGTGACCGGTGCGGAGACCGCCAACCTGGTGACCCTGGCGGCGGCCCCCCTTATCGCGTTCGGCGTGGTGCTGCTGATCGGGCACGCGCTCGATGCGGTGCGTCCGGCGCTGTACTACCTCGCCGGGGCGCGGGTCGACGGTGCCCACCGGGCCGAGGTGGCCCGGCTCGCCGCCACCAGTCCCACCATCGGCGCGCTGGAGCGGCCCGAGGTGCAGAGCCTGGTCCGCGAGGCTCGCGCCGATCCGGACAACTGGACCGAGCGCACCCCCTCGGCCGGGGCGATCACGCAGCTCGGCCTGATCGGGCGGGTGCTGACGCTGGTGAGTTTGAGTCTGATCCTGGCCGCGTACGCCTGGTGGCTTGTGCCGTTGCTGGTCGTTCCGGCCGTTCTGGTGCAGCAACGCAACCGGCGCGACGGCCTGCGGTGGTACCACGCCTGGCGGGCCGGCATCGGGGAGGGAATGCGCTCCGGGGTGTGGTCGAGTGCGATCCACTCGCCCGCCGAAGGCAAGGAACTGCGGATCTTCGGCCTGGCCGACTTCGCGGGCGAGCGGGCGACGCATCACCTGCAGGTCATGTACGCCCCGGTCTGGTCGCTCGCCCGCCGCATCAAGACCGGCGCGTGGGTGCAGTTCCTGCTCGTGCTGGTCCCGCTGTCGGTGGCCTTCCTCGCGGTGTGCCTGGACGCCGCGCACGGGCACACCTCGGTCGGCGTCGCCACTGCGGTGCTCTCCGCCGGCCCGGCGGTCTATCGCGCCTACTCCACCGATCCTCGAGAGATCGTCGGCGCGCTGGCGTGCCTGCGGGCCTTCGCCCAGCTGCGCGCCGAACTCGGCGCAGCGGTGCCGGTCACCAGCCCGCCGGCACCGGTCCCGGTGGCCTCGGCCGAGCAGACTCCGGCGTTGGTCCGCTTCGAAGGGGTCGGCTTCACCTACCCGGGTTCCGAGCGGCAGGTCCTGGAGTGCCTCGACCTGGAGGTCCGGCCCGGGGAGCTGCTCGCGATCGTCGGGCTCAACGGCGCCGGAAAGTCGACGTTGATCAAGTTGCTCGCCGGGCTGTACGAGCCGACCGCCGGCCGGATCACCGCGGACGGCGTGGACATCGCCGCCATCGGAGCGGTCGAGTGGCGCCGCCGCATCGCGGTGGTCTTCCAGGACTTCGTGCGTTATCACCTGTCCGCCGCCGACAACGTGGCGCTGGGCAACGGGAGCCGGCCGCCGGACCGGGCGGCGATCGAGGCGGCCGCCCGGGACGCGGGCTTCGACGCGGTGCTGGACCGTCTGTCCGACGGGTGGGAGACGCCGCTGGCCCGGTCGCGGACCGGCGGGGTGGATCTGTCCGGGGGTCAGTGGCAGCAGGTCGTGCTGGCCCGGGCGCTGTACGCGGTGCGTACCGGTGCCCGGTTGCTGGTCCTCGACGAACCGACCGCCCACCTGGACGTGCGGACCGAGTTCGAGGTCTTCTCGCGGCTCGCCGCGCACTC
>DASWMR010000587.1:0-2811 GCA_036399635.1 Actinoplanes sp.
CCCGGGTCACGGTCTCCTCGAAGCTCTCCCCGGCGATCGAGGTGGGACAGAAGAAGTCGGCGATCCAGGTCGTGCCGAGTGCCGCCCGCACGAGCGGCTCGGCCACCGGGTCATCGGCGAGGCGCGCCCGGTAGTCGGACAGGTGGGCCCCCAGCCAGTCGTCCTCGCCGGGGTGGGCGCCGGTGCCGGCATGCAGCAGTTTCAGGCTCGCGAAGGTCTCGGCGAACGGCGAGAGCACGAACCGGGTACGCGCCAGGGTGTCGATGTTGATCTGCCACAAGCCCATCCGTACGACCTTTCGCGCCTCGGCGAAACAGTAAACACCCCCGGCGTACGGCTCGAAACTCGACGCGTGCGCAGCTACCGAACCCTGTTCCGCACGCCGGAATTCACCCCGTTCCTGTTCTCCTTCGCCGCGAACGCGGCGGGCCAGACGATCGGCGGCCTGGCCCTCGGCACGCTGATCTTCCGGGTCACCGGTTCGCCGCTGCTGTCGGCGGTGAGCATGGTCGGCCCGCAACTCGCGCAGGTGCTGGGAGCCACGTTTCTGCTTTCGGGCGCCGACCGCCTGCGACCGCGCGCGATCCTCTGCGGCATCGCCCTCGCCTACGCCGCCGGCACGGCGACACTCGCGCTGCCCGGCATGCCGGTCCCGGCGGTGTTCGCCGTCCTCCTCGCGCAGGGCCTGGTCGCGTCGCTGGGTGGCGGGGTGCGCGCCGGATTGTTGACCCAGATCCTGTCGAAGGACGGCTACGTCCTCGGCCGGTCGGTGTTCAATATGGTCTCCGGCCTGGCGCAGGTGGCCGGCTTCGCGACCGGCGGCGCACTCCTGCTCCTGCTGACCCCGAGGACGTGCCTGCTCCTCGCGACCGGGCTGTACGTGCTGTCGGCCCTCGCCGCCCGCGTCGGACTCACCGCCCGTCCGCCGCGCTCCACCGGCCGGCCGTCCATCTCGGCGAGCTGGCGCACCAACGCCCTGTTGTGGTCCTCGCGTCCCCGCCGCCTGACATACCTGGGACTGTGGGTCCCCAACGGCCTGGTGGTCGGCTGCGATTCGCTGTTCGTCTCGTACGCCCCCACCGCGGCCGGGACGCTGCACGCCTGCGGGGCGCTGGGCATGTTCGTGGGCGACGTGGCGGTGGGCCGCTTCGCGCCGCCCGCGTTACGGCCCCGGCTCGCGGTCCCGCTGCGCCTGCTGCTGGCGGCGCCGTACCTCTTCTTCGTCCTACGGCCTCCCGTGGCGCTGTCGGCCGTGGCGGCCGGCGTCGGGGCCGTCGGGTTCGCCGCGAGCCTGGTCCTGCAGGAGCGCCTCATCGCGCTCACACCCGATCACCTCGCCGGTCAGGCTTTCGGGCTGCACTTCGTCGGCATGTCCACGATGCAAGGGGTCGGCGCGGTCCTAGCCGGCACGCTGGCCACGCTGACCTCCCCGGCTGCGGCGATCACGATGCTGGCGGCCGGATCGGTCATGGTGACCATGACCCTCGCGGCGTTGACCAACCACGAGGAGCGGCGGCCGGCTGTTCCGGATCTCTTATGACGCGGGCGGTCGGACGTCGTGTCACCGTAGGTGACAGAGATCTCATCAAAAAGCACAGACAGTGGCCGTAACTCGCGCCATTGCGGGCGGGCAGGAATCGAGTGATGCGCAATCCGTCGTAGATCGTCATTCGGTGCGAGCCAAGACGAGCGGACGGCAACCCGGATTGCGATCTCCGCGCTCAAGAAGCCAGAGCTCTCGAAGCGGCCCGCCTTCATAATGGGAGCGCAATTCGTCTGACTGATGAATGGTCCGACAAAGATCTTTCACGGCGTGCGATTGCCGCTTCCGGGAGGCTGCGCCGGATCCGCGCCGGCCGCTCGGCGGACTCACCGGAGCTGCGCGGGCCGCTCGGCGGACTCACTCGGGGGAGCTTGCCGGCGGCAACACCGGCAAGCCCCGCCATCCCCGCGGGCACCGCAGTCCGACCGGTACGGGACTCGCCGGCTGTGCTCGGTGCCATTGGATGCGACCGGCCAGGCGCCGCCTGGCCGGTCGTGTTTCTAACTACCAGCCCCCGAAGATGCCACCGATCTGGGAGGTGTAGCTGGTCGCGCTCGCGCTGCCGCCACCGTTGTAGTTGCCGAGCCCGATCTGCGGGTTGCCGACGTTGTTCAGCACCGTCTGGTTGGTCACCGAAGCCTGACCCAGCCACTGGCTCGAGTAGCCGGTGAACTTCGGGGTGCTGCTGCTGGTGCTGCCGCAGCACTTGGACTTCGTGTCGGCGGCCGGAGCGGCCGAAGCCGGGCCCGCGAGCGCGAGGGTCGTGCCCGCAGCGAAGAGCAGGCCAGCCGTGTAGAGAACCGTGCGACGCATGAGTTTCCTTTCACATGAAAAAGCGGTGCGTGTGCACCGCTGCGACAGCATGGCCCCTGAAACCGCTGAAACACCGCATTTAACGCAAATTACGGCGAAGTTACACCCGCAAGAGGAAGCGGGACAGCCAGGCTGCCTGATGCATTCCCGGAAGTGCCCGATCCAGCGCGTACATGTCGATCTTGACCGTCTTATGGGTAATGGTTTGCCGTAAGTAACGGCGCCCCGGACGCATTTCCGAATGCATATCGTGAACTACTCCGAGTAACGATTGAGTCACCCGCCGGCACCTCTGCCGCGATCACGGTGGCTTCGCAACCGGGCCGGGAAACGAAACGGCCGCGACCCGGTGGGTCACGGCCTTGCTCTTGATACCTAACGAATCGAACCTTGGTGTTGGAGACCCGGGAGATGCCGCCGCCGGTCACTTCGGTGGGACCGCTGCCGCGGCGTGC
>DASWMR010000588.1:0-3199 GCA_036399635.1 Actinoplanes sp.
GGACCGGCCGCCCCGGTTTCGCCGGCCGATCAGACGGTTCCGGCGCCACGTCGTTCGGCCAGCCTGGAGGACGCGAATCTGGTCCGTCGCGGGCTTTTCGCGGCCGCCGAGGCCGACGCCGAACCGCGCACCGGCGTCCCGCTGGGGCCCGGCGACGTCGAGGCGGGTGCCGTGGCGATCTGGGACGACGACGCGATCCGCCACTTCCGGGCTTCTTGGCACGAGGTGAAGGCGGAGTTCGTCGACGACCCGGTCACCGCCCTGACCCGGGCGCACGACCTGCTCACCGACGCGGTCAACGAACTGACCGAGTCCCTGCTCGCGGAACGCGACGAGCTCGACCCGCTACGCGGCTCCGCCAAGGCCGACACGGAGACCATGCGGATGGCCATGCGCGGCTACCGAGACTTCCTCGACCGCATCCTGGCCCTCTGATTCTCGGTATGCGGCCCCGGTCGAGGCCGGGCCGCATACCGGCGAGGCGCAAATTCGGCGGCGGGCCGGCCGGTGCGAATGGGCCTGCGGTCGTCGGGCCTGATTCAACGGTTGGTGAAATTTGGCCTAGCCCTCGACACGGAATTCATCTAGCGTTGAAATCAACGGTTGATGAAATCGAGGGAGGATGCGGTGGCGAGTGCGATCGAGGTGACCGACCTCGTGGTGGAGCGCGGAAAGCGCCGGGTGTTGCACGGCATCGGCTGCGCGGTTCAGGCGGGCAGCGTCACCGGCTTGCTCGGGCCGAGCGGCAGCGGCAAGACCACCCTGATCCGGGCGATCGTCGGGGTGCAGGTCGTCGCCTCGGGGGTCGTGACGGTGCTTGGGCGGCCGGCCGGGTCGGCCGGGCTGCGGCGTGAGGTCGGGTATGTGACGCAGGCGCCGAGTGTCTACGCCGACCTGACGGTGCGGGAGAACGCCCGCTACTTCGCCTCGCTCTATGGGCTGGGCGCCGGCGACGCCGACCGGGCGATCGCCGACGTCGGGTTGGCCGGTGCGGCCGGGCAGCTGGTCGGCAATCTCTCCGGTGGGCAGCGCAGCCGGGCCTCGCTGGCCTGCGCGATGATCGGCGCGCCCCGGCTGCTGGTGCTGGACGAGCCGACCGTCGGGCAGGATCCGGTGCTGCGCTCCGAGCTGTGGGCGAAGTTTCATGAGCTTGCCGACGCCGGCACCACGCTGCTGGTCTCCAGCCATGTGATGGACGAGGCCGGCCGCTGCGACCGGCTGCTGCTGATCCGCGAGGGCCGGCTGATCGGCGACGACACGCCGGACGCGATCCGCGCCGCGGCGGACACCGCGGACCTGGAAGAGGCGTTTCTGCGGCTCATCCGCGATCAGGAACAGGCGGTGGCGCGATGAGCCTGCGCATCACTTTCGCCACGGCGGGTCGGATTCTGCGGCAGCTGCGACACGACCGGCGGACGGTGGCGTTGCTCGTCGTGGTGCCGGCGCTGCTGCTGAGCCTGCTCTATTTCATGTACGACGGCGCGGGCGGCACGTTCGACCGGATCGCGCTGACCATGCTGGGCATCTTCCCCTTCGTGATCATGTTTCTGGTGACCAGCATCGCGATGCTGCGCGAGCGCACCACGGGCACGCTGGAGCGGCTGCTCACCACCCCGCTCGGCAAGCTCGATCTGCTGTTCGGATACGGCCTCGCGTTCGGGGTGGCGGCCGCGGTCCAGGGTGCGGTGGCGACCGCCGCGGCGTACTGGGTGCTGGGTCTGGAAACCACCGGAAGCGCCGGCCTGGTGGTGCTGATCGCGGTGGTCAATGCGGTGCTCGGGGTGGCACTGGGGCTGTTCTGCAGCGCCTTCGCGCGCACCGAGTTCCAGGCCGTACAGTTCCTACCGGTCGTGGTCGTCCCGCAGATCCTGCTCTGCGGACTGTTCGTGCCGCGCGGGCAGATGGCCGGCTGGCTGGAGGGGACCAGCGAAGCCCTGCCGCTGACCTACGCGGTGGATGCGCTGATCGAGGTCGGCCGGCATCTGGAGCCGACCTCGACGCTGTGGCGCGACCTGGCCGTGGTGGCCGGCGCGGCGGTGGTCGCACTGGTCCTGGCGGCGGCCACGCTACGGCGGCGGACGAGTTAGGAAATGAGAATTCCGGTGGTACGCAAGAGCGGGCGGCGCCCGGGCAATCAGGACACCCGGACGTCCATCCTGGATGCCGCCCGCACCGCGTTCGCCGACAAGGGTTACGACAACTCCTCGATCCGCGCGATCGCTGCCGGGGCCGGCGTGGACCCGGCCCTGGTGCACCACTACTTCGGGACCAAGGAGAAGCTCTTCCTGGCCACCCTGAACTCGCCGATCAATCCGGGCGAGCTGATTCCGCAGGCCCTCGACGGGCCGCGCGAGCGGGCCGGCGAACGGCTTGTCCGGATGGCGCTCAGCGTCTGGGACGCGCCGGCCGGGGCGGCCGCGCTGGCGGTGTTCCGGTCCGCGATGAGCAACGAGTGGACGGCCCGGCTGCTGCGCGAGTTCGTCGTCACCCAGATCCTGCGCCGGGCGGTGAACGAGCTGGTCACCGACCCGGCCGAGGCGCCGATGCGGGCGAGCCTGATGGCCACCCAGATCGCCGGGTTGCTGGTGACCCGCTACGTGCTGAAGATCGAGCCGCTGGCGAGCGCCGACCCGGAGACGCTGGTCGCGGCGATCGGCCCGAACGTGCAGCGCTTCCTCACCGAGCCCTTGCCGGGCGTCTTCGACGCCGCCGCAGGCCAAAATTCGAAATTCCCGCCGAACATGAATCAGTAAGGCGGGCAGGGACGGGAGCCCCGGCTGCGATTCCCCCGCCCGCAAAGGAATCGGTCAGACGAGGCGGGCCACCCGCCCGATCGGCTGAGGTGAATCCGTGGGGTTGATCAGCCGGGGTGGATCAGTCGCGGCAGCGGTGGCAGAGCACGGGGTGCAGCAGGCGGGCCAGGTCGTGCCGGTCGGACACCGGGCGCGGGAAGGAGAGCCGGGCCAGCTTCCCGTCCAGGCGGACCATGAACCCGTACCGGTCCATCCGGACCACCTGCGGCTCGGCGACCGGCTGTGCGGGCTTGCCGAGCTGCCGGCGGACGTACGCGCTCATCTCGGCCGCGTGGTGGTCGGTCAGGTCGGCGATCAGATCGAACTCGATCTGCCGCAGCGGGTCGGGACTGGCCTCGGCGTACGCGTCGGGGTCGACGTCGACCAGGGCACCCTGCCGCTCGTAG
>DASWMR010000589.1:0-1917 GCA_036399635.1 Actinoplanes sp.
GATGTAGTAGTAACCGTCGCTGTGCCGCATCACGCTGGGGTCCCGGACCAGTCCGGACGGTGGGGTGTAGACGTTCGCCCGTTGCAGGGTGAAGGTGCCGGCGTTCGGCGAGTCGTAGATGTACATGTTCGACTCGCTGCCGTTGGTGAACGCCGTCATCAGGTAATGCGGCGCCGGCCCGGCGGCGTTGGCGCTGGCGGTGCCGGCCCGGCTCACCTGCAGGACGCCCAGCAGTAGCAGGACGGCCGCGGCACCGCAGAGCGCCGTCCATCGGCGCCGCGTTTTTCGATCGTTACGATGATCGGCACTGATGCCTGGCATGGGGATTCCTTTCGGCGCAGCCGGGCCGCGGGGGGACGACCGTGCTGAGGGACGGATGGCGCCCATCGACGTTGCCGAATGATTACGCCCGTGTTGTCGGGGTGTCAAGAGCCGCCGAACGGTACTGGTGATGGTTAACCTAACCATTGGGGAAAGGCGGGTGCACGTGCGTAGGACGTCGAGAGACATCCGGGTGGCGAACCGTTTCGGCACGTTGCGGCACATCATCGCGTCGGGGGCCGTGTCGCGGCAGCAGTTGGCCGCGGACACCGGGCTGAGTCTCGCCACGGTGGCCAACCTGGTCGGCGAGTTGCTCAAGCGAGGGCTGCTGGTCGAGGTCGGTTTCCAGGACTCCGGCGGCGGCCGGCCCCGTGGGCTGCTCGCGGTGAACCCGGCCGGCGGCGCGCTGGTCGGCGTGGACGTCGCCGAGACGTATGTGCACGTCGAACTCTTCGACACCGCCCTGACCGTGCGCTCGAGCATCGAGGAACAGTTGCGCCCCGGTGAACGGCGGCCCGAGCAGGTGGTCGCCCGGATCGTCGGCGGTGTGCGGGCGGCACTCGAGCAGGCCGAGGTGCCGGACGAGAACGTCCTGGGCGTCGGGGTCAGCGTGCCCGGCCAGGTCGACCGGGAGGGCGGGGTCTCGGTGTTCGCCCCGAACTGGGACTGGCACGACGTCCCGCTGCGCGGCCTGCTAGCCGCGTCCCTGGACCTGCCGCTGTATCTGGACAACCCGCTGCGCGCGGGCGTCGCGGCCGAGCTGTGGTTCGGCGCCGGCCGCGGCCGCGACGACCTCGCGGTGGTCACCCTCGGCACCGGCGTCGGGGCCGGGCTGGCCTTCGGCGGTGCGCTCTACCGCGGCACCAGCAACAGCGCCGGCGAGTGGGGGCACACCACGCTGATGCTCGACGGCCGGCTCTGCCGCTGCGGCAGTCGCGGCTGCGTGGAGGCGTACGTCGGCGCCTCGGGCATCATGCAGACCCTGCGCGACCTGTCGCCGAACAGCCCGATGCTGCGCCCCGAGGACCAGACCGCGACCATCGACGCCCTCGCGGCCGGCCTCCGCAACGGCGACCCGGTCGCTGCGAAGGTCGTCGACGACACCGCCCGCTACCTCGGCGCCGCCATCGCCGATTTAGTCAATCTGCTCAACCCGGAACTGATCGTGCTCAGCAGCTGGGTGGCCAGCAAGCTGGGCGACAGGCTGCTGCCCGAAATCCGCGCGGTGCTGGCGCAGCACGCCCTGAGCCGCCCGCTCGCGGCCACCGAGATCGTCATGTGCCGGATCCCCGGCAACCCGGTGAGCCTCGGCGCGGCCACCTTCGCCCTCGAGGGCTTCCTGTCCCCCGGGCCACCCTGACGCGGCCACCCTGACGCGGAGACGGACGTCGATTCGGCAGGCGGCTGGCGGGGTAAGTACGCGCGGCATGATCATGGCTTTGTTGCTGGACCTCGCGAATATCTTCGGCGGCTTCCTGCTGGCCGTAGCCCTGCTGCGGCATCTGCCGCGGGTCGGTGACGACCTCGGGCGGGCCGCCGACCGGGTGGCCCTCGCCGGCTGGGTGGTCGGCATCGTCGCGCTGGTGGCCGGCGGTT
>DASWMR010000590.1:0-9849 GCA_036399635.1 Actinoplanes sp.
CGATTGTCCCCGGCGCGCAACGGCACCCACACCCGGCCGTCGTTGCGCAGCGACTCGCTCATCAAGGTGAGCTTGCTCTGGTGGGTGCCCGACTCGGGGATGCAGGTCGGATGGATCTGGGTGTAGCACGGGTTCGCGAACAGCGCGCCCTTGCGGTGGGCCCGCCAGCTCGCGGTGACGTTGCAGCCCTTGGCGTTGGTCGACAGGAAGAACACGTTGCCGTACCCGCCGGAGGCCAGCACCACAGCGTCCGCGAACTCCGTGGAAATCGAACCCGTGACCATGTCGCGCACCACGATCCCGCGGGCCCGTCCGTCCACGATGATCAGCTCAAGCATTTCGTGCCGGGCGTTCATCTCGATGTTGCCGAGCCCGATCTGCCGCTCCATCGCCTGGTAGGCGCCGAGCAGCAGCTGCTGGCCGGTCTGGCCGCGGGCGTAGAACGTGCGGGACACCTGGGTGCCGCCGAACGAGCGGTTGTCCAGCAGGCCGCCGTACTCGCGGGCGAACGGGACGCCCTGGGCGACGCACTGGTCGATGATGTTCACCGACTCCTGCGCCAGGCGGTACACATTCGACTCGCGGGCCCGGAAGTCGCCACCCTTGACGGTGTCGTAGAACAGCCGGTAGACGGAGTCGCCGTCGTTGCGGTAGTTCTTCGCGGCGTTGATACCGCCCTGCGCGGCGATCGAGTGCGCCCGCCGCGGACTGTCCTGATAGCAGTAGGACTTGACCCGGTAGCCGGCCTCGGCCAGGGTCGCGGCCGCCGAGCCGCCGGCCAGTCCGGTGCCGACCACGATCACCGTCAGCTTGCGGCGATTGGCCGGGTTGACCAGCTTGGCGGCGAACTTGCGCCGCTCCCACCTGGTCTCGATCGGCCCGTCGGGGGCGGCGGTGTCCGAGATCGGGTCGCCGTCGACAAAGAAGTCAGACATGTCAGTTCACCAATCCGGTCAGCACGGCGAACGGCACCGCGAGGTATCCGACGACCAGGACGAGCGAGAGGACCAGGGCGGTGGCCCGGGCGATCCGTTCGCCGCGGGCGGTCTGCTGGCCGAGCGTGCGGACCGCGCTGAACAGCCCGTGCCGCAGGTGCAAGCCGACCGCCACGATGGAGAGCGTGTAGAAGAGCGTCACGTACCAGCGGCCGGGTGCGAAGTCGGCCACCACGTTCGCGTACGGCTTCCCGGGCTCGCCGACCGGATTGAGCGTGCCGGTGGTCAGGTCCAGGATGTGGTAGATCACGAAGAGCAGGATGAGCACGCCGCCCCAGCGCATCGTGCGCGCGGCGTAGCTGCCCTGCACCTTGGGCCGGTGCGCGTACCGGACCGGGCGGGCCTGGCGGGCGCGTCGGGCCAGGATGGTCGCGGCCACGATGTGCGCGACGACCGCAACGGTCAGCCCGGTCCGCTGGATCCATAGGTACCAGTCCTGCGGAAGCAGTGGCGTGCCGATCGTGCGCAGCCAGTGCGCGTAATGATCGAACGTGGGGCCGCCGAAGAAGATCTTCAGGTTGCCGATCATGTGCGCGTAGAGGAAGCCGACCAGCAACAGGCCGGTCACCGCCATCAAAATCTTGAGCGCCACCGAGGAGCGCCGCTTCCGCGGGACCGCGGGGGGCGCCGCCGGGCCGGCCTTCTGCCGGGCCGGCACCGTCGCCTTCGGAGTACTCGTATCGACTGCCACATGATGGACGGTAGGAACCCAGCGGCGATTCGTCTAATGCATGACCGGAGCAGTATCCATAGCTATAGGCTATGACTGTGCAGCTGCAGCAGCTTCGATACTTTCTGGCCGTGGTAGAAACCCGGCATTTCACACAAGCGGCGGACAATCTCGGCGTAGCTCAGCCGACGCTGAGTAAGCAGATTCACACCCTCGAAGAGAGCCTCGGCGCCCCCTTGTTCGAGCGGATCCGCGGCGCGGTCGCCCTCACCGCGGCCGGCGAGACGCTCCTGCCGCTCGCCCAGCGGATGGTCGCGGACGCGGACGCCGCGCGCGAGGCGGTCCAGGAAATCGTCGGCCTGCGCCGCGGCGAGGTGCGCCTCGGCGCCACCCCCAGCCTCTGCTCCTCGCTGGTCCCCGAGGTGCTGCGCACCTTCCGGGCCGCGCACCCCGAGATCCAGCTGTACGTCAACGAGGGCAGCTCGCAGGACCTGATCGAGAGTCTGCTCGCGCACACCCTCGACCTGGCCCTGATCGTGCAGTCCGCACGCGGCGTCGACGAGGCGCTGGAGGCCACCCCGATGCTGCGCGAGAGCCTGGTGGTCGCGTCCGTCGCCGACGGCCCCCGGCCCACCCCGAACGCGGAGATCGCCCTCGGTGAGCTCGAGCACACCCCGCTGGTGATGTTTCGGGCCGGCTATGACATCCGCGGCGTCACCCTGGAGGCCTGCCGGCAGGCCGGCTTCGCGCCCAAGGTCGCGGTCGAGGGCGGCGAGATGGACGCGGTGCTGGCGTTCGTCGAGGCCGGGCTGGGCGTCGCGCTGGTGCCGAGCATGGTGCTGGCCAACCGGCCGCTGCTGCACGCCACTGCGCTGGCGCCGCCCGGGATGCGTCGGACCATCGCGCTGGCGCAGCGGAAGCGGTCGGTGCTGCCGCACGCCGCGGCGGCCCTGCGGGCCACTTTGCTCACCCATGTCGCAACGCAGGAGCTGCCGGCCGGCGTACGCCCGCTGTGATCCACCCGTACGCCGAGTCTGCCAACCTCGCCGGGCGCCTTGTCCACGGCCGAGATGTGGCTACTATTCGCTCACGGTCAACGATACGTAGTCGTAAGTTGACCATCTGTTGATCATTCTGTTGATCATTGTGGGTGGAGGCGGAAGCAGTGTCCGAGTTGGCGAGACGGGACGAAGATCTCCGTCCCGGCCCCCATCATCGTTCACCGGAAACCGGCACCGGCCGTCTGCTGGTCGCGGCCGCGGTGGTCGTCCTGCTGATCGCGGTGGCCGCCGGCACCACCTGGTGGATGTACACCCGCGACCCGGTCGAGGACCCGGTCCAGGCCGCGGTGAAGGCGACCGCGCCGCACTGCCCGGAGCCATCGCTGCGGGTCGTCGCCGCCCCGGAGATCGCACCGGTGGTGGTCGAGGCCGCGCACACGATCGGACCGCCCACCGGTGGATGCCGGCCGGTGGAGGTCATCGCCGAGGAACCGGCGGTCACCGCGGCCGCGACCAACCGGAAGGTGGACGTCTGGATCCCGTCGAGCAGCGCGTGGCTGGCGGCGGCGACCGGGGCCGGCACCCCGTACACGACGGAGGGTGAACCCCTCGCCCGGACGCCGATCCTGCTGGCGGCACCCACTGCGATCGCGCCCCTGTTCGCCGAGGGTGACCAGACGTCCTGGGCGAGGCTGACCGCCGGTGCCGCCAGCCAGCAGATCCCCGCGGTGACCATGCCCAACCCGCAACGCAGCACCGTCGGCCTGCTCTCGGTCTTCGCGGTCAACGCGGCGATGCGGCGCAGCACCGCCGACGAGGGCATCGCCCAGCTGCGCGCGCTCACCCTGCGCAGCCGGTTGCGGGAGGCCGAGATCGACTCGGCGGCGCTGGTGAGCGGGATGGCGGCCGAGTGGAACACCAACCGGGCGGTCAGCGAAGTCGGCGTCTTCCCGATCACCGAGCAGCAGCTCGCCGTCTATCGGCGGGGCGACCACGTAGTGCAGCTGACCGGCGCCTATCCGTCGGACGGGCTGGTCGAGGCCGACTATCCGTTCGCCGTGGCGAAGACCTTGAAAGACCGGGAGCTGGCCGAGCGGTTGCGGTCGGCGATCGGCCGCGGGGCACTCAGCGAGGCCGGCTTCCGCACGTACGCCACCAAGAACGCGCTGACCGTGCCGGACGCACCCGGGCCGATGCTCGCGGCGGCGAAACTGTGGTCCGGTTACCGCCCGATCAGCTCCCAGGTGTTGCTGCTGATCGACGCGTCCGGCTCGATGAACGAATCGATCAAGGATGCGTCCGGCCGCACCACGACCACCCGGGCCGGGCTGCTGCGCGAGTCCGGCCGGGCCGCCGCCCAGGTGTTCAGCAACGACACCAGCATCGGCATGTGGTACTTCGGCTCGCCCACCCGGGCCAGCCCGCCGCACACCGAGGCGGTCCCGTTCGGCCCGATCAGCGCCGAGGTGGACGGCGAGCCGAGGCGCGCCGCCCTGACCGCGGCGATGACCCGCTACCGCGTCCCCAAGGCGTCGGGCACGCCGCTCTACCAGTCGGTACTGGATGCCTCGGCCGAGATGCAGACGAGGGCCAAGCAGGGCACGGTCTCCCTGGTTGTGGTGCTGACCGACGGCGTCGACGGCGAGTCGAAGTACGCGATGACACCCGCCGAGTTCCGCCGCCGGCTGACCGCCCAGCGCGACCCGGCCAGGCCGGTTCCGGTGATCGCCGTCGGCTACGGCCCGGACGCCGACATGAAAACCCTGACCGAGATGGCAAAGTCGACGGGCGGCAAGGCGATAGCCGCCGCCAACCCGGCCGACCTGGCATCGGCGATGGCGAAGGCGTTCCTGGCCGCCCACGCGGGTTAAATCAGCCGTCGGCGGCGGGGCCGATCTGGTCGGCGACCAACTGGGCGGAGAGGGTGACCATGGGGAGGCCGCCGCCCGGGTGGACCGAGCCGCCCACCAGGTGGAGGCCGGCAACCGGGCCCCGGTTCGCCGGGCGGAGCAGGCCGCCCGCGGTGCCGTAGATGGCGCCGCCCGGTGCGGCCGTGGCGTCGGCCAGGTCGGCCGGGGTGCGGGTTTCCAGGAAGTGCAGGCGGTTGCGGACCTCCAGGCCGCGCCGGGCCAGGACGTCCAGGATGTGCCGGGCGTACGCCTCGGCCAGGCCGGGGCGCTGCCAGTTCACCGCGGTGCGGCCGGTGCCGTGCCGGGGGGCGTTGACCAGGATGAACCAGGCTTCCGAGCCGGCCGGGTGCACGGCCGGGTCGGCTGCCCGGGTCACGAAGACGGCAGGATCCGAAGCGGGCCGGGCACGCCCGGTGGCGGAGCCGAAGACCGCGTCGAACTCGTCGTCGTAGTGGTGCGGGAAGAAGACCGTGTGGTGGGCCAGCGCAGGGGTCTCGCCGCGCACGCCCAGCAGCAGCACGAAGCCGGCCAGGCTGCGGTCGGTGAGCCGGGCCAGCCGGGACGGGGTGGGCAGCAGGTCGCGGTAGACGGTCAGTGCGTCCACGTTGGACACCACCACGTCGGCCGGGACGGGCGAGCCGTCGGCCTGAACGCCGCGGACCCGGCCGTCGTGGGTGTCGATCGCGGTGACCGTGGAGTTCAGCACGATCTCGACGCCGAGCGACCTGCACCGCTCGACCAGCGCGGAGCCGAGAGTGCCCAGGCCGCCGGGCAGATACCAGCCGCCGTACGCCAACTCGGCGTACGGGACGGCGGCCAGCGCGGCGGGTGCCCGGCGCGGGTCGGAGCCGGTGTAGGTCGCGTAGCGGTCGAGCAGCATGCGCAGTCGAGGGTCGCGCAGATACGTCCGGCCCAGGCCGCGCAGGGTGCGCCCGGGTGCGATCGCGGCCAGGTCGCCGACCCGCCACCAGAGCCCGATCAGCGAGGCCGGGGTCACCGGGCGGCGGAGCACCGACCGCCAGGAGGCACGCCAGATACGGGCCGCTCGGTGCCAGAAACGGTCCCAGTCCGCGGCCGCCTCCGGGCCGAGCGCGGCCTCGATGCGCGCCAGGAAGACGTCGTGCGCGGACGACGAGTCGAGCACGGTGCCGTCCGCAAAGACGTGCCGGACCAACGGGTCCAACGCGATCGGTTCCGGCAGGTCGTCGAAGACCTGCGGCAACGTCAGCAGGCTCGGCCCGGTGTCGAAGCGGAAACCGTCCCGTTCGTAGCCGGCCAGTTTGCCGCCGGCCACCCCGGAGCGCTCGTGCACCACGACCGAATGGCCCGCGGCGGCCAGCCGGGCCGCGGCGGTCAACCCGCCGACCCCGGCGCCGATCACCACTATCCGGCTCATATGGACCGTCCTCGCCAGGTCAGCGCGCCGCGGCGGCGCAGCTGGAAGGAGCGTGCCACAAGCCATCCGAATCCGACCACCGACACCGGGTGGGCCAGGGCGTCGGGCCAGGCCCGGCCGCCGGTTGCGGCGGCGGTCACGACCCGGCCGAGGACCCCGAGCGCGTACGCCGCCAGGGCGGTCACCGCCGGCATGACCGCCCCCGCGGCCAGCAGGAAAACGGCGGCCAGCGGCGGAACCGCGTACAGCAGGAGCAGCATGACCACGACGGCGCCGGCGCCGACCGGTGAGCCGAACGAGGCCCACATCGACTTGGTGTAGCCGGTCACCAGAGCGGGCCACGACGGGTACATCTCGCAGGTCGCCGCCGCCGAGCCGTCGGCCAGCGCGATCCGGCCACCGGCGCGCTTCACCCGGCGGGCCAGCGCGATGTCCTCGAGCACCTCGGCGCGTACGCCCGCATGCCCACCCGCCCGGTGATAGCCGCCGCGGTCAACGACCAGCCATTGGCCGCCGGCGGCGGCGAGTGACGGGCGCGCGGACCGTTCCATCGCCCGCAGCGGCAGGAAGGTCAGCCAGGACCACTGCAGCAGCGGCTGGAACAGGCGCCCGGCTCCGGTGATCTTCGGGTACGGGGAGAGCAGGGTGACGCCGGTGCGACGCAACAGGGTCGTGGCGGCGGCGATCGCACCCGGTGCCAGCACCACGTCGGCGTCCACGAAGGACAGTACGGTGGCGTCGCCGGCGGCCTCGGCCAGCTGGTGGCAGGCGTGCGGCTTGCCGAGCCAGCCGGGCGGCAGCGGGGAGCCGGTGAGCAGGTGGACCCGGTCGTCGGCGAGGGCGCGGACCAGCTCGGCGGTGCCGTCGGTGGAGCCGTCGTCGAGGACGTAGATCGCCAGGTTCGGTACGCCCCGCTGAGCCAGGAGCGCCTCAAGACACGGCGTTACCCGGTCCGCCTCGTTGCGCAGCGGCAGCAGAACGGCGACCTTTTCGGCGGTGGTCGTGGCCGTGCTTACCCTTGCTCTGCTCACTAATACGCACCGGGCTTGGCCCAGGAGCCTGCTTGCTCTGCTCACCAATACGCACCGGGCTTGGCCCGGAAGGCCCGGGAGGCGGCGCAGGAGTAGGGCGTTCACGACGGTGTGGCCGGTGAGCAGGAGCCAGGGGAGCAGCACCAGCCAGCTCACCGGCGTCGCCGCTCGCGGATCAGATGCGCGGCCAGCGGGAGGACCGTGCCGCCCATCGCGACGCCGCCCCAGGCGGCGGACGCCGGGAGCCCCAGGAAGACCGCGTGGGCGAGCACCGACGAAGCGTACGTCCAGCACCAGAGCGCGATGACCGGCGCGTCGGCCGGTGCCGACGCACGGCCGGGCCGGCCCACGGCGTACGACAGCACGGTCATCAGGACCACGGCGAAGCCGAGCCAGCCGAGGTAGTTGCCGATCGGCACGCCGGGCACGCCGGGCAGGGCCGGCTCCGGCGACTCCCACCGCCAGTAACCCTCGGCGACCATCTGCGGATCGAGGAAGAGATCCCAGGCGGCGAGTCCGGCCGCGGCGATCGCGATGCGTACCGGGCGGCGGTCGCTCAGGCGCAGCGCGGCCAGCCAGGCCGGCCAGGCCATCCAGGTCCAGGCCAGCGGGATGATCACCGGGACGCCGAGCAGTTTCGACCCGAGCTGGCCGGAGTAGTCGTAGATGCCGAACGGGAAACCGGTCGCCACCCCGACGGCCTCCACCGCGAAGCCGCCGAGCGTGGCGGTGCCGATCAGCGCGGCCAGCGCGCGCGAACCGCGGGTGAGCAGCGCGTGCGACGTCGACAGCAGATAACCCAGCAGCACGGTGAGCACGGTCAGGCCGGCCCGGGTGTCGCCGCCGGCCAGCGGATAGCAGATCTGGGTGAGAACCAGGGCGAAGAGCAACACCCAGGCCGCGTACGCCGCCAGGCCGCGATGCACGAGTCAGATGCCGACGATGCCCGGCGAGTCCTCGACCGGGCGCTCGGCCACCGGCAGCGTGCGGCCGAGGATCGCGAAGGCGCGCTCGTCGCCGGGGAACAGGAACTCCCGCAGCACGTCGACGAAGCCGAACCGCCGGTAGAGCCGCCAGGCGCGCGACTTCTGCTCGTCGGCCTCCGGGGTGGAGAGCAGGACGGTCTTGCCGTCCGCCATGGCCAGCAGCGCGCGCAGCTGCCGGGCGCCGACCCCGTGGCCCTGCGCGGCGGGCCGCACATGCAGCTCGACGACCTCGAAGCAGTCGGTCAGCCAAGGCTCGCGGGCGGCCTCGGGCAGCGCGGACCGCACCTGGTCGTGCCACCACTGGCCGGGGCCGGACGTGTAGCCGTACCCGAAACCGGCGAGCCGCCCGTCGGTGGTGAGCGTGGCGACCGCGCGGAAGCCGGACCGGCGTACGTGTGCCCCGATGTAACCGCGCCGGGTCTGCAGCAGCTCCTGGCGGTAGCCCATCGCCTCGCCGTAGACAGCGACCACGTCGTCCAGCCGCCGCAGCAGGTCGTCCGGCTGCCACGCCACGAGCCTCATCGCTCGCTTCCTCTCTCTACTACCCGATCATGGGTCGCCTGTTCGCCGGCTGCCGGTGCGTCGGCCACCCAGCTCAGCACCGTGCGGTCGCCACTGATGCCGAGCACGGCGAATCGCGCGAAAAGCTCCTCCGCGTACCAGCCGTCGGTGGGGGTGCGCACGATCACCGCGCGGTGCTCCGGCTGACGGTACGCGAACCGGGTCAGCTCCGCCGCACCCCGCCACACGCTGACCGTCCCCTGCCAGCCGATCGGCGCCTCGCCGATGCCGAAACTGGCGAGCAGCCCGGGTGTGCCGTCGACCTCGCGGGCGACCGTCGCGATGGCCCGCCAGAAGGCCGGCGCCCTGGTGGGCCGCAGCCGGGCCCGGGTCAGGGCGAGCACCATCCCGTCCCACGGTTCGCCGGGCGGTCCGAACGGCTCCCGCCCGGACCAGCGCCCGCGGCTGCCGAGCAGCGCGAGGTCGACCCGGGCGCGGGCGACCGCCAGGCGGTCCCAGCCGGGCCACTCCACCGGCCCGTCGCTGACGGTCACCGCTGCGTACCTGGTCAGGTCGGCGTCGGCCGGGCCGAAGCCGGACGCGGTGCCCAGGAACTTCACGAAACGCACACCGGGTCGCCGGCGGCGGGTGAAGGCGATGCGCAGCATGGCCGGGACGACCGCTCGGCGCGGCACCCGCCAGACGTGCAGGGTCACCGGCATCGGCGGATCAGGCCACCACGACGGGGGTGCCGGCGGTGACCCGGACCAGCTCGGCGTAGGTGATCGGGAAGACCGCCCGGGGCACCCCACCGGCCGCCCAGACCACCTGGAACTCCGCCAGCGCGGTGTCCACCAGGGTGCGTACCGGCTTGGGGTGACCCAGCGGTGCGACCCCACCGATCGCCTGGCCGGTGTGCTCGCGGACGAACTCGGGTGATGCGCGGCGCAACCGGGCGACCCCGAGGGCGGCCGACACCTTCGCGGTGTCCACCCGGTGCGCGCCCGAGGTGAGCACCAGCAGCGGCTCACCGTCCGCATCGAAGATCAGCGAGTTCGCGATCTGGCCGACCTCGACGCCGAGCGCCGCGGCGGCCGCGGCGGCGGTGTGCACCGCCTCGTCGAGGATGACCACCTGTGGCACGGAGCCGCCGGCCGCGGCCAGCGCCTCTCGCACCGCGATCACGTTGGGATGCGTTTCCATGGTCCTTATTCTGCTCGTCCCCTGGTCTACCGCACGCCGGTCGCCTCGGCGCTGGCCACCCAGAGCCGGGCCGCGGCGGCCGGATCGCTCGCGTACGAGGCCGGCTGTTTTGCCTTGCGCCCCACGTAGTAGCCGCCGTCGACCAGCTCGGCGGCG
>DASWMR010000591.1:0-3727 GCA_036399635.1 Actinoplanes sp.
GTGTCCTTGATGCCCTTGGCCCGCATGTCCAGCACCGGTACGCCGGGGTTGGGCACGCCGAGCACGATGGTGCCCTTGGCGTCCGGCGGAAGGCGCTTGATCGTCTCGTCGGCGAGCTGCGAGCCGAGCTCGTAGTTGTCGTTGCCGACATAGAGCTCCACGTTGCTGCCGGGCAGTGGCACGGTGTCCAGCGCGACGATCGGGATGCCGCGCGCCACCGCCTGGGCGTACGGCCGGGTGAAGAGGTCCGGCGCGAGGTTCTCGACGACCGCGCCGTCCCGGTTGGTGGTGATGGTGTTCTGGAACATCTGCACCTCTTGCGGCCCGTCGGTGGTCGCTGGACCGACCACCTTGAGATCCACCCCGCCGGTCTCCTCGGCGGCGTACTTGCCGCCGTTGGCCATTTCGAGGGCGAAGTTGAGGCTGATGTTGGCGACCACGAACGACATCTTCTTGGCTCCGGCGGCGGTGCCGCCGCTCGAGTCGTCGCCGCAGGCGGTCAGGCCGAGCGAGACGGTGAGGAGGACAACGGCGAGGAGCGGTCTCGAGCGGAGCATCGAGAAATCCTTCCCGAGCAGGGGCCGATAAGAGCAGGGCCGATAAGAAGCAGGACCGATGAGAAGCAGGGGTACGGGGGTCAGGTGCGGTCGGCGGAACCGCGTTGCCGAACGGCTCTGGCTTGGCGCAGGCCGCTGTCGAGCGCGACGGCGAGCAGGATCACCGCGCCGGTCGCGAAGGTCGTCCAGTTGATCGGAACGCTGAAGAACACCAGGCTCGCGGCGACCACGCTGAGGATCAGCGAGCCGATCGCCGCGCCCGGCACCGAGCCGACCCCGCCGCGCAGCGGGGTGCCGCCGATGATCGCGGCGGCGATGGCCATCAGCTCGTAGCCCTGCCCGACGGTCGGGTCGCCGGCCACGAAGAAGGAGAGCGCCAGCACCCCGGACACCCCGGCGAGCAGGCCGGTCACGGTCAGTGCCTTGATGCGGACCCGGTTGACCGGGATCCCGGTGAACGCGGCGGCCTCGGGGTTCGAGCCGACCGCACGGATCTGCGCGCCGAACCGGGTCTTGGTGAACACCACGGTCATCAGCCCGGCGGAGAGCACCAGCACCCAGACGGCGCCCGGCAGTCCCAGCACGGTACCGCCGATCACCTGGAACAGCGGGTGGTCCTGGTCGATGCCGCCGACCTGCTGGCCGTTGCTGAGAGCCAGGGCCAGACCCTTGTACAACGACAGGGTCCCGAGCGTGGCGATGAACGACGGCACCCGGACGTACGTGGTGAACAGCCCGTTGGCGAAGCCGAGCAGGCCGCCGAGCGCGATGGCCAGCCCGGCGGCGAGCCACGGGCTCAGACCGTCGCGGATCAGCAGCGCGCCGACCACGATGGTGAGCGCGTACGTCCCGCCGACCGAGAGGTCAACCTCGCGCATCGCCAGGGCGAAGACCATTCCCACTGCCAAAATCCCGATGTACGAGGACTGGCGCGCGATCTCCAGCAGGTTGCCCGAGTCGAGGAAGTCGCCGCGGACGCTGCCCACCAGCGCGACCAGCACCACCAGAACGGCGAGCACCCCGGCCTCGTCGGGCAGCCAGGCACCGCGCCGTCGGCGTCGCGGCAGGCTCGTTCCCCCGGCAAGCTCGGTCTGCGGGTCGGTCATCGACATCATCGCCTCCAGACCCGCCGGGCATTGTGACTTACGGCACCACGATATGGTCTCCGCAGGGTCGTCCGCCGCGGACGCCGCCACAAGGGTCGCGTTCCACTCAGTGGAACGTTCCGCTGAATGGAATGCAGGTCTTGTCCCGGGCGGACATCGGGCGGACGCTGCGGGCCATGCCGTCCGAACGCGTTGCCCTGGTCACCGGCCCGGCCAGTGGGCTGGGCCAGGAGTTCGCCGTGGCCCTGGCGGTCGCCGGACATCCGGTCGCCGGACTGGACATCGCGGACATGTCCGAGACCGCGGCGCGAGTGGTGGCGGCCGGTGGCCGGTTCCTGGGAATCACCGCCGACGTCAGCGACGAGGCCGCCGTGCAGGCCGCCGTCGCCGAGGCCGCGGCGAAACTCGGTGGTCTGCACATCGTGGTGAACAACGCGGGCATCTATCCGCCGATCGAGTTCGAGAAGACGACGCTCGCCGACTGGCAACGGATCATGCGGCTGAATCTGGACGGCCCGTTCCTGGTCAGCCGCGCTGCCCTGCCCTACCTGCGAGCGGCCGGCTGGGGCCGGATCGTCAACATCTCCTCCGCGGTGGTCTTCCTCGGACCGCCCGACCTGGTCGCCTACACCACCTCCAAGGCCGGCTTGATCGGCTTCACCCGGGCGCTGGCCACCGCCGTCGGTGCGGACGGCATCACGGTCAACGCGATCGCGCCCGGGCTGACCGCCACCGCGGTGGCGGCGGCCACCACCGGTGCGGACGGCGGCTTCGAGCGGGTCCGGGCGTTGCAGGCGGTGCCGCGCACCGGGCAACCGGACGACCTGGTGTCGACCCTGCTCTACGTCTGCGGCGAGGGCAGCGGGTTCCTCACTGGGCAGACGATCAACGTCGACGGCGGCTCGGCCCGGCACTGATGAGCCGACCGATGAAGCCGGTGGACGCGCTGCTGGCGATCCTGCGCGACGAGGGCGTCCGGCATGTGTTCGGCAACCCGGGAACGACCGAGCTGCCGCTGCTCGACGCGCTCGTGGACGCCCCCGACCTGCAATATGTGCTGGGCCTGCAGGAGGGCTCGGTGGTGGCGATGGCCGACGGGTACGCGCGGGCCACCGGGCGTACCGCGATGGTCAGCCTGCACGTGGCGGCGGGGTTGGCGAACGGGCTGATCGGCCTGCTGAACGCGGGCCGGTCGCGTACCCCCCTGGTGGTGATGGCCGGTCAGCAGGACCGCCGGCACCTGGCGCAGGATCCGATGTTGTCCGGCGATCTGGTCGGGCTCGCCCGGCCGGTGGTGAAGTCCGCGATCGAGGTGCAGCAGGCCTATGACCTGCCGGTGGTGCTGCGCCGGGCGTTCGCCGAGGCGGTGCGTGCGCCGGCCGGCCCGGTGTTCGTCTCGGTGCCGATGGATTTGCTCGCCGAGCAGGGCCCGGTCGCGGTGCCGGAGCGGTCGGCGCTCTCCGGCCCGGGCGTGGCGGACGGTCTCGACCGGGCCACGTCGCTGCTCGCCGCGGCGGCCGCGCCGGTGATCGTGGCGGGGGACGGGGTGGGCCGGCACGGCGCGGTGGCAGAGCTGGTCACCCTCGCCGAGCGGCTCGGTGCACCTGTCTTCCACCAACCGATGCACGACGGCGTCGACTTTCCCGGCAGCCATCCGCTGCATCTGGGCATGTTGCCGCCCCGCAACGCGGCGATCCGGAAGGCCCTGAGCTCGTACGACGTGATCCTGATCGTCGGTTGCCGCGCCTTCATGCCGCACCACTACACGCCCGGCTCGCCGATCCCGGACGGTGCCACCGTGGTCCAGCTGGACGTCGATCCGGCCGAGCCGGGTCGCAACTTCCCGGTCGCCGCGGGACTCTCCGGTGCCCTCGCCCCGACCCTTACCGCGCTCGCTGCGGGGCTGCCGGACAGGTCGGAGCGACAAGCGGAAGTGGCCGCCCGGAGTGCGTCGGCGCGCGCCGAGCGCGACACCGAGGCACTGCAGCGGTACGGGCCCGCGCCGCTCGACCCACTTGCCGCGATGCACGCGCTGGCCGCCGGGCTGCCCGCCGACGCGGTCGT
>DASWMR010000592.1:0-6292 GCA_036399635.1 Actinoplanes sp.
AGCGCCGACGTGGCCGCTATCGATCCGCGGCTGCACCCGGCATCGGCCCTGGTAGTCGCCGCGACCGCGCTGGGTGCTGCCGGGACCGGTCTGCGGCGCCGGTCGCCGCTGCTCGGCCTGGCGGTCGTCGGGCTTGCGGCCACTGTCGTCTCGGCCGGCTCCTACTTCACCGGGGTGCTGCCCTATCTGACAATGCTGGCCCTGTACGCGGTGGCGGCGTACGGCACCCGGCGCGAAGCGCTCCTCGGCCTGATCCTGGTGATCGGCATCTTCGTCGGGCTGCAGGGCGCGGGGGTGCCCGACCTTGCCGTGATCGACGTCGCGACAAGCTCGGCGGTCTGCGTCGCGGCGGTCGCCGTGGGCGACGCGGTGCGTCAGCGGCGTGCCCACCAGAAGGATCTGCTGGCCGCCGCGGAGAGCCGGGCCGAGGTGGCGTCCCAGCAGGCCGTCGTGGAAGAGCGGTTGCGCATCGCCCGGGAGCTGCACGACGTCGTCGCGCACAGCATGTCCCTGATCGCGGTGCAGGCGGGGGTCGGCGCCCACCTGTTGCGCCGCGACCCGGAGGCGGCCGAGCGGGCCCTCTGGGTGATCGCCGACACCAGCCGGCACGCGCTGTCGCAGACCCGCTCGGTGGTGGGTCTGTTGCGCGGCGACGACGACACCCAGCCTTCACTGCCCGGGCTGGTGTCGCTGGAGACGATGGTGCAGGGGGTACGCGATGCCGGGCTGAGCGTGGAGCTGCGGTTCGACGGGACGCGGCGAGAGGTGCCGGCCCTGGTCGACCTGGCCGCCTACCGCGTGGTGCAGGAGGCCCTCACCAACGCGGTGAAACACGCGCCGGACTGTCCGGTGACGGTCGTGGTCGCGTACCTGCCGGCGGCCTTGCAGGTCGACGTCCGGTCCGCCGGCAACGAGAATGGCGGAGGCGGCTCGGTGACCACTGAGCCGACTCCGGGGTTCGGCCTCATCGGCCTTCGGGAGCGGACCCGCGCGGTGGGCGGCGCACTCGAGGCGGGCCATACCGCGGACGGCGGGTTCCGGGTCATCGCGCTCCTGCCCACCGGTGCGGACACCGCATGATCCGGGTGGCGGTCGTCGATGACCAGGAGCTGGTACGCAGCGCGTTCGTGCTGCTGCTGCGCTCACACCCCACCCTGACGGTGGTGGGCGAGGCCGGCGACGGGCGGGCCGCGGTGGCGCTTGCCCGCTCAACCCACCCGGACGTGGTGCTGATGGACGTCCGGATGCCCGGCGTGGACGGGCTGGAGGCGACGCGGCAGATCGTCGCGGACGAAAACTGCCGCGGTACCCGGGTGCTGATGCTGACGACCTACGACGATGACGACCTCGTGCATGCGGCGCTGCGAGCCGGTGCGAGCGGCTTCCTGCTCAAGGACGTACGCCCACAGCACCTGCTGGACGCGATCGAAGTGGTGGCCGCCGGCGAAGCCCTGCTCGCCCCCACCGTCACCCGGCGCCTGATCGAGCTCTTCGCCAAGTTGCCGGCCCCGCGTCCGGTGCACGCCGGCGTCACCGGCCGCGAACGCGACGTGCTCCGGGCGGTTGCCCGTGGACTGTCCAATCAGGAGATAGCGGAGGCGCTGCACCTGGGCTACGGCACCGTCAAGACGCACGTCAGCTCATTGCTGCTGAAACTGGGCTGCCGGGATCGCGCGCAGCTGGTGATGTACGCGTACGAGACCGGCCTCGCGGTCCCCGGCGCCACGCCCTGAGCGTCCGTCGGCGATCAGCTCCGGTCCCAGCGGAAGAGTGCCGTCGCCAGGACACCGAAGACGACGATCATGGCGCTGAGCACCCCGACCGGGAGTAGCAGGGTCGACCATCCCGCTCCCTCCCACAGGCCCCGCATGAGGTCGGCGAAGTGCCTTACCGGCGAAAAATTCATCACCTTCTGCACGCCGTCGGGCATCGTTGTCAGGGGAATGAAGGCTCCCGAGGAGATCATCAGCAGGAGCATCAGCGTGTTGCCTATCCCGGTGGCGGCGCCGGCGGAGGGGTAGATCCCGGCGAGGGTGTAGCCGAGGGCGAGGAAGGCGACGAGTCCTAGGGCCGCGGCCAGCAGCACTGAGGCGAGGCTGTCCGGCGGGGCGACGCCGAAGACCAGCCACCCCACGGCGAGCGCTGCGATCATGCCGCTCATGCCGATCAGAAAGTTCACTGTCAGGTCCGCGGCGATGAAGGTGGCCGGCCGCAGTGGAGTGAGTCGTAGCCGGCGCAGCGCACCGCTTTCGCGCAGGTTCAGGTGGCCCACCGGGACCAGCAGGACGCCGGTGATCGCCAGCACCAGCGAGGGGAATGCCGGGAGGGTGGCTTCGATGAAGCTGCGCCCGCCGAAGTTGGGGTCGGGGCCGCTGTCGAAGATGAGGCCCAGGATGCTCACGAGGACGGGGGCGAAGACGACCGCGAAGAAGAACCCGACCGGTTCGCGCAGCAACGAGCGGAGCAGCGTGGTGGTGAGCGCCCGGTAGCCCTTCACGACTGCACCTCGGTTCGCATGTGGCGGCCCGTGAGATTGAGGAACACGTCCTCCAGCCCGGGCGAGGTGGCACGCAGGTCGGCTATCCGGATGTTGCGGGTGGTCAGATCGGTGAGGACGTCCTGCAGGAAGCCGCCGGTGCCCTGCACAGTCAGGTATTTCCCATCCGGTTGCGCGGCGGTCACCGTGTCAATCCGTTTCAGCTCCGGCGCCAGCTCGGCGGGGGCCGGCTGGGTGAGGACCAGGCGCGCCGTGGCGTCTCCCGCATGGGCCCGGATCAGGGCGGGCACCGTGTCGAGCGCGATGAGCCGGCCGTGGTCGATGATGCCCACCCGGTCGCAGAGGTGCTCGGCTTCCTCCATGTAATGCGTGGTGAGCACCACGGTGGTCCCCCGGCCGCGAACCGCCTCGACGACCTCCCACATCGCCAGGCGTGCCTGTGGGTCCAGTGCCGTGGTCAATTCGTCGAGAAAGACCACCTTGGGCTCATGCAGCAGAGCCAGGGCGATGAACACCCGCTGGCGCTCACCGCCGGAGAGGCGCTCGACCCGGGTCCGCTGCTTGCCGGCGATCCCCAGCGTCGTCAGCAGCTCCGGCCACGGCACCGGGTCGTCGTAGAGTGCCGAGAACAGGCGCATGGCTTCGGCCACGGTGATCCGCGGAGGCAGCGCCGCGCTCTGTAACTGCACCCCGGTGAGCCGGGTCAGCTCGTGCCGGTCGGCGATCGGGTGGCGGCCGAGCACACTGATGCGCCCCGACGTCGGCCGGTCCAGTCCTTCAACGCAGTTCAGCAGCGTGGTCTTGCCGGCCCCATTGGGTCCGATGAGGCCGAAGATCTCGCCCTCGGCCACCTGGAACGACACACCGTCGAGGGCGGTGACGTCGCCGAAGCGGCGCACCACCTCGACACACTCAACGACGCTCATGCGGCTCCTTCGGTGTCGGCCTGCTCGCGTGCTCGACGTCTCGCTCGGCGGCCTCGAGTTTGGCATCAGTCACCTGGGTCATGCCGGCTGCCGCGGTCAGTGCCAGCACGCCCATCACGGCGAAGACCGCGCGCAGGCCGATCGCCTGGGCCAGCAGGCCGCCGGCGGCGGCGCCCAACGGGCGGGTGCCCCAGCCGAGGAGCCGGTAGACGCTGTTGACCCGGCCCATCAGCTCGGCCGGGGTGAGCCGTTGGCGCAACGACACGGTGATCACGTTCCAAACCCCGATGGTGCTGCCGCCGACGAAGAAGCCGGCTCCGAGCAGGTACGGGTTGTCGGTCAGCGCCGGGCACCCGATGAGCAGCGCGCCACCGAGGATCGCGAGCAGTAGTCCGCGGGCGCGACCCAACCGTCGTTCGATCGATTCGGCGATCAGGAAGCCGAGCAGGCAGCCCGCGGCCGTGGTGGAGAGCAGTAACCCGTAGGCCGGCTCGGTCAGCCCGAGGGCGGAGCCCGCACCGACCGCGTACAGCACGAAGATGGCCGAGGCGGCGCTGTTGGCGAAGTTGGACAGGCCCACCATGGCGGCGAGGGGCCGCAGGACGCGATGGCGCCAGAGGAAACCCAGCCCCTCGGCGATGTCGCCGCGCATGGTGGTGCGCCGGGTGCGCTGGACGCGGAACGTGCCGGGCACGAGCAGCAGCACCACGACGGCGACGACCCACAACGCCGCCGGCGCGAAGAACGCCGCGGCGACCCCGGCAGCCACCAGAAATCCGCCCACCGGCGGGCCGATGAACTCGTTGGCGGCGAACTCAGCGGCGAACAGGCGCCCGTTCGCCCGGGACAGCAGCTCCCTTCCGACGATCTGCGGCGTGATGGACTGCGACGACGTGTCATAGAGCGTTTCGGCGGTGCCGATGCAGAACGCCACCGCGTACAGCAGCCAGAGGGAACCGGCGTCCGCGAGTACCGCCGCCGCGAGCACCGCGAGTATCCCGGCCCGAATCACGTTGGCGGCGACCATCGCCCGGCGGCGGTCGAGTCGATCGGCGAGCGCACCGGCCGGCAGGGCGAACAGCAGCCACGGCAGCATCAGCGTGAAGGCCAGCCCGGCGATCAGCGTGGGGGAATCGGTGTAGCGCAAGGCCACCAGCGGCAGCGCGACCTTGGCGACCCCGTCCGCCAGGTTCGACAGGCCGGCCGCGGTCCAGAGGCGCCAGTACCCGGCACCCAACGACGGTCGACCGGCACGGAACACCGGCGATCTGAGCCCCTTGAGCATCGAACGAGAGTATTCGATCTGCGGCCGGCCCGGGGGGAGCCTGAATCCACCTGGACGTGGCCTCCGAAAAACTTCAGATTGCCCACCGATTTTCCTCAGGTTTGCCAACGCGGCTCCAAAGGTCCGAATTCTAATGTTTGTCCCGTAAGCCAGAACTGCTGATTGGGCTCCGGCGGAAACGCCGGGCCGATGCAACGGATCCGGTGCCACTCGCTACGAATTCCGTGGCACTACGAGACAAAAGAGGTCGCTATGTTCACCGATCTGTCCCGCCGTAATATGCACCGGTCCGCAGGAGCCCACCAGTGGGGTGTCACCACCGCCGTCGGGCAGGTGGATATCGGTGCGGCAGTCGCGGCACTGCGCGCGGCTTGGTCAGTGGAGGACGGCCGGACACGGTGGGCCGGAAACGGGCGCCGGGCGTAACACTCCCTTTTTCCGTCGAGCCGGTTCTCTTCTCGAGAATCGGCTTGATGCGACCCCCGGAAATGCAAAACCTCGTCCTGGGAGGGAGATCGCCATGCGCGCACGCACCTGGGCCTGATCTAAGCACCGCAAATCCCCGTCGCACGGAAGGGAGCCTGCTATGCGCGGTCGCGCCTGGACCTGATCTCAGCGCTGCTGAAGCCCGGAACGATCAAACTGACGCGAAGGAAGGGGCTCGCCATGCGCGCACGCACCTGGGCCTGAATCGAAGGACCGTGAATAACGGGACAGAGTTATCTGGCGGCGGCGCCTTCGACCACGTGTCGACGGCGCCGCCAACCGTGTCCGGAACCGGAGGGTGTCATGCCAAGTCGTACCTGGCCGTAAATCGGCCGTTTCGATAAGTAGTCGGAAACCTTGGCCAGTGGAAGGCAGGATCATGACGGAGATGCCGGCGACCTATCGCGCCGTATTTGCGGTTCGCGAATACCGGTACCTTTTCGGGGCGAACGTGTTGTCCGTGATCGGGGACCACCTGGCCGCCCTCGCCTTGGGTTTCCTGGTGTTCGAGATCTCCGATTCTCCGGTGCTGGCGGCGGCCTCCTTCGCGAGCACCTATCTCGCCTGGATCATCGGCGGACCGGTCCTGTCGGTATTCGCCGACCGACTGCCCCGCCGCGCGGTGCTGGTCACCTGCGATCTGGTGCGGGCCGCGCTGTTCCTGCTCCTGTTGGTCGATGGCCTGCCCGCTCCGGCGCTGGTCGGCATCGCCTTCCTGGCGCACCTGTTCCATGCCCCGTTCGTGTCGGCTCGCGCCTCGGTGATCCCGGAGATCCTCGAAGGCGACCGTTACACCGTGGCGAACGGCCTGGACAACTTCGTCCTGTCCGCCGGGCAGGTGCTCGGGTTCGGCGTCGGCGGCCTGCTGCTGACCGTGCTCAGCGCCCGCGAGGCACTGCTGCTGGACGCGTTGACCTTCGTCGCGTCGGCGGCGCTGATCCGCCTCGGCATGCCGTTCCGCCCCGCCGCCGAGTCGGACGAGCCGGACAGCACCTGGGCCGACCGCTTCGCCAGCATGACCGGCGGGGTACGCGTCGTCTTCGGCGACCGCACCCTGCGGGCGTACGTGCTGCTGCTGTGGTTCGGATGTGCCTTCAC
>DASWMR010000593.1:0-4407 GCA_036399635.1 Actinoplanes sp.
CCACTTCAGATTGTCGTCCACGGGCATCGGTCACCTGAGACCCGCGAGTCTGTGCAGCACCAGCGAGCCGGCGACGGCGACGTTGAGGCTGTGGCCGGTGCTCACCACGGGATATCGACCGCGGTGTCGATCAGGTCGATAGGCCCTAGCCTCAACGGTCGAGGAAGTCTGCACCGAGCAGCGTTCGCAGCCGGGCCAGAGCGCGGGCGTTGCGCATCTTGACCACCGACACGGACACCCCGAGGATCGCGGCCACCGTCTCGACGCTGTGGTCCTCGGCGTGCCGCAGCACCAGAATCGCCCGGTCCTGCACCGGCAGGCGGGCCAGCGCGTCCACCAGGGTGACGCGCAGTTCGGGCCCGCCGGACGGTGTCCCGGCCGGCCGGTCCGGCAGCTCGGCCAGGACAATCTCGGATCCGCTGCGGCGCTTCTGTTGATCGAAGACCGCGTTCATCAAGACCCGCCTGCTGTACGCCTCGAGGTTCGTCCCGCTGCGGATCCGCGACCAGGCCGCGTACATCTTGGTCAGGGTGTGCTGGGTGAGATCCTGGGCCAGGTGCCAGTCCCGGCACATCAGGTAGGCGGTGCGGCGCAGTCGGGTGCCGGCGGATTCCACGAACGCGGTGAACTCCTCGTCGCGGGCCGCCTTGGCGGCACGGCGGGCCGCACCCCACCCGGCGGCTGGCAGTGCCGGTGTCACGATCGGAGTATCCGTCACAGGAGCCCGCCGACCGGGGCATCCGCCGAACACCGGCGGCCGATGATCTGCTCGATGCCCGCCATGCCGGCGTATTGCGCGCGGAGGGCGGTGAACTGCGCGGCCGTCACCAGCCGCAGCCGAAACGATTCCGGGAACTGTTCGACGGAGACCGCGGCGAGCAGGTCGGGCTCGCTCTCCCAGCGTGCCTGGAACCTCTGGAATGCCGACTCGCGACTTTCGTAGAGCACGGCCTGGATCCGCGGATCGCCGCGCAACGCCGTCTCGACCGCCGCGCGCCGCGGGTCGGTCACCTCCGCCGCGAGGAAGATCACCGCGTCGGTGGCATCGGTCTCCACCGGCCGCTGTACGCAGGACGGCGCCACCACCGGCATCATCGCCGCGGCGATCGTCACCGATGGTTCGGCCGGCCCGGTCCCTCGCAGCAGGTCGATGCCGGGCACCGCCCCGAACGCCAGAACCAGGCTGGCTGCGACGCCCCCGGCGACCAACTGGTGCCGCCGGCGGCGCAACCGGCCACCCTCGATGATGGCCAGGCGCGCCATCTCGCCGGGGTCGTCGCCGGGGTCGTCGCCGACCGCCTGATCGAAATGTTCCCGCAAGTCCTGTTCCATGCCGCTCTCCCCATCGCGCCGTCCGTGCCTCTGCCGGTATGACTGGCTGGACGCCCGATCCGGTCACACCGGTGCCCGACGACGGACCGCGGCGGAAATAGCGACACCCGTGCCGGTGGTTCCGATCAACGGACGGTGGTTCCGATCAAACGGACACGCAGACCACGACGAGGGAGACAGCGACATGAGCGACGCGACCGCGGCCGCGCTGGCACAGGACCGGGTCATCGACATCAGCACCACCGGGCGCAAGACCGGCGAAGCGCGCCGAATCGAGATCTGGTTCCACCGGCTGGACGGGCGGTACTTCATCACCGGGACTCCCGGTCGGCCGCGCGACTGGTACGCCAACCTCGTCGCGCACCCGCAGTTCACCTTCCACCTCAAGGAGTCCGTCACCGCCGACCTGCCGGCGACCGCCCGCCCGGTCACCGACCCGGCCGAGCGCGAGAAGATCTTCGCCGGGCTGCTCGCTCCGCTCGCCGCCTTCACCAGCAAGCCGGGCCAGGAGCCCGAGGCCTGGGTGGCGGACAGCCCTCTCGTCGAGGTCACCTTTTCCTGACTTGTTCCGGCCCGGCGGCCCGTCGAACCTTTCGGCAGGCGTTCGGGCCGGCTTCCATCCCGGCCGTACGCTCACACGTCGGCCCCGGTCGTCCGGGTCACCGCGGCGATCCGCGCCGCCGTGGCCGGCATCGGCCGACCGATCAGTGGTGGCGGCCGCCGATCAGTGGTGGCGGCCGCCGCGCAGTTTCTGCAGGAGCTGGCGGAGGCGCTGCTGGTTCTCGGGCTTGGCGAGCTGGCGTCGGCCCTCGGCGACGAGACGTTTGCCTTTCGGGCTGCCGAGGAAGCTCCGCACACGCTGGGTCAGGGAAGTCATGGGTTAAGTGTGCCCCGACCGGCGGTAGCGGCAAACCGCCACCGGCCGCCGCCGGCGATTGTCGCGCCCCAGGCGGGGTATCTCGAGGTGCGCCGAACATGGCCCGCCGGTGCCCGTCGAAGGAGAATCCGTTGACCGACCAGAACATCAGCCCGCGGTTCGTGTTTCTCGACCAGCCGCTCGAGACGACGCAGATCGGCCCGGACAGTTTCGTCGACGCCTACCCGACCGCCGCCCAGCCCCAGTTCGAGGCGACGAAGGCCGGCGACACGGTGCGGATCCAGCTGACCGGCCAGGACACCGGCTATCAGGCGGCCCTCGACTGGCCCGCCCCGGACTCCGCGCCGGTCGAGATCGGCCCCGCCCTGCTCGAGGTGCTCGAGCAGCAGGCCGGCGACGCCGGGCGCAGCACGAAGACGCGCGACCTCGCCGAGCAGATCCGCGCGTTCCTCGACCGCACGGACCGCTGACCGCACCACGGCTGACCCCCGGGCTCAGCCGACCCCGCGGCTGTCGGGCATTCGTTGCGACACCGCGGCACGTACGGCGTGCGGCGCGTCGGTCAGGCGCGGACGCGGGCGCATTGAACTCACTGCACGGGCAGCACGTCGAACTCGTTGCCCTCCGGGTCGGCCAGCGTGACCCAGCCGTCGAGCCGTGCGAGCTGGGTCGCGCCGAGTCGGACCAGCCGCGCCGCCTCCGCGTCCGGGTCGGCGGCGCGGAGGTCGAGGTGAACCCGGTTCTTCACGGTCTTGGGCTCGGGCACCAGGGTGAAGAACAGACGCGGCGGCCCGGGGACGGCCGGCTCGACCAGGACGGACGGGTCGTCCTCCGGATCGGCGACGCCGTTCGCCCGGAGGCGGGCCAGCTCCGCTTCGTCGTACGGGGCGACCGCATACCCGTCCAGCGCGGCTGCCCAGAAGCGCGCCAGGGAAGCCGGGTGCGCGGCGTCGAACACGATGTCGCCGAGTCTGGCCATCACCGGAGAATACGGCGCCGCCACGACGAACGGACTTCTGGGGACCGCTGCTTCCCCTGGGAACGACGTGGCATTCCCAGCTCGGACCGGCACTCCTCGCGACTACGCCGGGCGCCACCCACTAGACAACGACCGACGAAAAAAGGGCGAAACCCTCGCGCACCGCAAGTGGTTCTCCGCGGCCTGAGTCCCCCCGGGGTAGCGCTGCGTTGCGGTCAGTCGTTCCACAGCGCGGCTGGCGACTCGGCGTCGGGAATCAGCAACGCGGCCCGGCCGGTGCCGTCGGCCTTCACCGACCACACGTCGGCGGCTCGGGGGGCGCGGCGGACGGCGTACATCAGGCTCTGGTTGTCGTACCAGGCCGGCTGGTCGTCGATGCTGCGCGTCTCGGCCGTGTGGGTGCGGGTCATCGTGGCCAGGTCGAGGACGGTCAGCCGCCAGCCGCGGGCGGGGGTGGCGCCGATCGCCTCCTTGAACGCTATCCGGGTGCGGTCCGGGGCGAGCGACGGGCACTCGACGTTCTCGGCCAGGGTCCGCACCGTCCGCGCCGCCACGTCGCCGACGACCAGGTAGCGGCGGCCGGCGGTGGACATCGTGGCGTAGAAGATGCGGTCGTCGGCGAACGTGACGCCCCAGAAGTTGAGGTCCGCCGCGCGGTAGGGACGTCCGGCACGGGTCACCGCGTACGTCTCCAGGGTGCCAACGGTTTCGCCGGTCGCCGTGTTCAGCATGCCCACCCGGGTGGAGAACCGACCGCCGTTGTAGCTGTCGCCCGTGACGAACGCCGTCCAGGTCAGCACGTGCCCGCTCGGCGACACCCGGGCCCGGTTGGGCACCCCGACCAGCGGATAGGTCTCGCGCACCGCCAGGTGCGCGTCGAGCACCGCCAACTGGTAGGTGGCCAACGGCCCGTCAGGCCGCAGACAGACCCCCGCGCCGGCGGCGGCATAGAGACGGTCACAGTCAAGAGCCGAGACGGTACGCGGACCGGCCGCGGCCGCCCGCTCGACGGTGGCCGCCCGCCCGTAGCTGGCGGCGGCAGTGCTGCGGAACAGCAGCCGCTCCCCCGGCCCGGCGTCGAGCACGCCCGCGGCCGCCGCCGGAACCGCGCCCCGGTGACCGGCAACGATCACATAGCCCGCGGCCGCCGCGAGAATCAGCACGGACAATCCGCCAGCCAGCAGCAGCCGCCCCCGCATGCTCATACCGTGACCCGCAC
>DASWMR010000594.1:0-5031 GCA_036399635.1 Actinoplanes sp.
CCGTACACCGCCGAGGCCTTCCAGAACGAGTTTCTCGCGCTGGGCGCGACCGAGGTCAACGCCATCGTCACGGTGACGTCGTCCGGCGGCGACGGCGGCCGCCGCACCGCCGGCGCCACTGAGATCATCATCGTGGACGCCTCCGGTTCGATGCACCAGGAAGGCCGGATGGCAGCCGCGCGCCAGGCCGCCAAGGCGGCCGTGGCGTGCATCGAGGACGGCGTGCACTTCGCGATCATCGCCGGGGTGAGCACCGCGCAGCAGCTCTTCCCGGCGCCCGGCGAGCTGGCGGTCTCCTCCCCGCAGAGCCGGGCCGACGCCGCCAACTCGATCAACCGGCTGGCCGCCAGCGGTGGCACGGCGATGGGCGCCTGGCTGCTGCTCGCGGCGCAGCTCTTCGCCCGGCGGCCGGGCGACATCGCACACGCCATCCTGCTGACCGACGGCGAGAACGGCGAGCGGCAGGGCTACCTGGACAGCGTGCTCGCCACCATCGCCGGCAAGTTCACCTGCGACTGCCGCGGCGTCGGCGTCACCTGGCAGGTGGCCGAGCTCCGCAAGATCGCCGACGCGATGCTCGGCACCGTGGACATCGTCGCCCAACCCGCCGGCCTGACCGCGGCCTTCGAGCAGATGATGACCGCCGCCATGGGAAAGACCAGCGCGGACGTCCAGCTCAAGGTGTGGACCCCGGTCAACGCCAAGGTCCGGTTCGTCAAACAGGTCGAACCGCAGGTGACCGACCTGACCGGCAAACGGGTCGAGGACGGCCCCCGAGCCGGGCGATACCCGCTCGGCTCCTGGGGGGCGGAGAGCCGCGACTACCACGTCTGCGTCGACGTGTCCGCCGGCGCCGCCGGCGACGAGATGCTCGCCGCCCGGGTGTCCGTTGTGGACGGCGACCAGGTGCACGCGCAGTCGCTGGTCCGCGCGGTGTGGACGGACGACGCGGAGCTCTCCACCCGGATCAACCGGCAGGTGGCGCACTACACCGGCCAGGCCGAGCTGGCCGACGTGATCCAGGCGGGCATCGAGGCGCGCAAGGCCGGCGACGATCGCACCGCGACGCTCAAGTTCGGCCGGGCGGCCCAGCTGGCGCACGCGAGCGGCAACAAGGCGACCGAGGAGCTGCTCGCGACAGTGGTCGACATCGAGGACCCGGCGACCGGCACGGTGCGTTTGCGGCGCAAGGTCGACGCGGCGGACGAAATGGCGCTGGACACCCGGTCCACCAAGACCGTCCGGGTCGGGCGTACGCAGTGACGGCGTACACCTGCCCGAAGGGCCACCCGTCGACGACCGACGACTTCTGCGACACCTGCGGCGCCAAGATCGCCGGGTCGGCCGCAGAGCCGACTGCCAGCTCCTCGTGTCCGCATTGTGGCGCGCCGACGGGCGGGACCAGCCGATTCTGCGAGGACTGCGGCTTCGACCACAGCACCGGCAAGGTGCCGGACGTCGTCGCGCCGGCGACCGTGCCCCAGACAGCCACCACCGGCTGGACCGTGACGGTCGCCGTCGATCGGGACTACTTCGAGGACAACGAGATCGAGGGGGTCGAGTTCCCGGCCGATACGCCGCCGCGCACCGTGCCGCTGCCCCCGCCGCAGGTGCGGATCGGCCGGGCGAGCGCGTCGAAGGGCACCCGCCCGGAGATCGACCTGACCGACACGGACCCCGGGGTCTCGCACAGCCATGCCCTGCTGACGCTGAACGTGGACGGCGTCTGGCTGGTCACCGACCAGGGCTCGACGAACGGCACGTACCTCAACGACGAGCAGCAGCCGCTGCCCGCCGGCCGCACCCGCCCCCTGACCGACGGCGACCAGGTGCACGTGGGCGCCTGGACCACAATCACCCTGCATGCCCCAGCAGATTGATGAAGTGCCCACGCCTCAGTTGCCCACGCCTCAGTTGCCCACGCCTAGGCTCGACATGTGCGCGGACGGGTACCGGTCGCCGCGCGCCGCGCCCGGCGGCACCGCCTTCTCGATCTCGGCGAGGTCGTCGGCGGTGAGGTTCAGCTCTGCCGCGGGCAGCGCCTCGGCGAGGCGCTCGCGGGTGCGGGCGCCGACCAGCGGCACGATGTCCGCGCCCTGCGCAGCCACCCAGGCGATGGCCAGCTGGGCGACGGTGCACCCCTTCGGGCCGGCGACCCGGCGCAATGCCTCCACCAGCGCGAGGTTGTGCTCGACGTTCCCGCTCGCGAACCGCGGATGGAAGCCGCGGAAGTCACCGGGCGCGGCCACCTGACCGGCTTTCCAACGCCCCGAGAGAAGGCCACGGCCGAGGATCCCGTACGCGGTCAGGCCGATGCCCAACTCCCGCAGCGTAGGCAGAATGTCCGTCTCCACCGCGCGGGACAGCAGCGAGTACTCGATCTGCAGGTCGGCGATCGGGTGCACCGCGTGCGCCCGGCGGATCGTCGCCGCATCCACCTCCGACAGGCCGATGTGCCGCACGTACCCGGCGTCGACCATCTCCTTGATCGCTCCCACCGTCTCCTCGATCGGCACCGCCGGGTCCAGCCGGGCCGGGCGGTAGATGTCGAGGTGATCGGTGCCCAGCCGGGTGAGCGAGTACGCCAGGAAGTTCTTCACCGCCGCAGGCCGGCCGTCCGCTCCGCCGACCTCCGCACCCGGCCCCCGCAGCATGCCGAACTTGACGCTGAGCCGGTAGCTCTCCCGGTCCCGCCCGCGTAGCGCCTCAGCGAGCAGCAACTCGTTGTGGCCCATGGCGTAGAAATCGCCGGTGTCGATCAGCGTGACGCCGGCCGCCAGCGCGGCGTGCACCGTGGCGATGCTCTCCGCCCGGTCGGCCGCGCCGTACCCACCCGACATGCCCATCGCACCCAGCCCCAGTCTCCCGGTCCGCATGGCCGTTCTCCCTCGTTCGCAGTGTTGTGCCACCACCCTGCGCCGGGGCCGGCCCGCGGAGGAGCGGAGCGTTCATCGTGGGAGTGCCACTCCCTGGCTCGCCGCCACCGTGGCGAGGGAGCATGAAGCCATGCAACGCGCCGAGCTCGCCGACTTCCTCCGCCGCCGCCGCGCGGCGATCCGGCCGGCCGAGGTCGGTATCGCCGCCGGCCCCCGCCGTCGCACCGCCGGCCTGCGCCGCGAAGAGGTCGCGACGCTGGCGGGCATGTCGGTGGACTATGTCGTCCGTCTCGAGCAGGCCCGGAGCAGTCAGCCCTCCACCCAGCTGCTCGGTGCGCTGGCCCGGGCGCTGCGCCTCTCCGACGACGAGCGCGACCACCTGTTCCACCTGGCCGGCCACCGCCCCCCGCCGGCCGACGGGGTGGCCCGCCTGGCCCGGGCCGGGCTGGTGCGGATGCTCGACCTGCTCGGCGACACTCCGGCGCTGGTGCTGTCCGACCTGGGCGAGGTGCTGGCCCAGAACCGGACCGCCGCCCTGCTGATGGGCGACCAGACCGGCCACACTGGCGACCGGCGCTACATGGCGTACCGCTGGTTCACCGACCCCGAGACCCGCGACGCCCTGCCTGCGGAACAGGAGCACCACGGCCGTCAGCTCGTGGCCGACCTGCGCGCGGTCGCCGGCCGGCGCTCCGGGGACCCGACGGTCGCCGCGCTCGTCGAGCGGCTGCGCGCCGTCAGCGCCGATTTCCGCCGGCTCTGGGCCGACCACGAGGTGGCCGTCCGGCGGTCCGACCGCAAGACCGTGGCGCACCCGCGGGTGGGCCCGCTGCTGATGGACTGCGAAACCCTTGTCACGCCCGACCAGGGCCAACAGCTGCTGGTGCTGACGCCGGCCGACGACGAGGCCCGCGAGCGTCTGGCCCTGTTGCGCGTGCTCGGCACCGAGGAATTTCCCGCGACAGTGCGCTGAGGGCGCGACTTGCCGGTTCCGCTGTGCGGATTTCGCCGCGCGTGCCGACCCGGCTGGCCCACCGCGGCATCCCGGCGCGGCTGGCCCGGCGCGGCTGGCCCGGCGCGGCTGGCTCGCTGCTTCGGCCGTTCCGGCGCGGCAGCGCGGTCGGGCGGGTTACCTTCGCGAGCATGCGGGGCCACCGGATCGGGCACGACGAGCGTACGCACGTGCTCGGCCTGCTGAACGGTGCTCTCGAGGCCGGAGTGCTTCCGGTGGCGGAATACGACGCCCGGGTCGCCCAAGTCGGCAGCGCGACATATGCGGGCGAGCTGCGTGACCAGCTCGCCGACCTGCCACAGCCGTACGCGTGGGACGAACCGCCCGACCCTCCTCCACCGGCCGTGTCGGGCCGGGTCGCGCTGGTGCTCGGGATCGCCTCGGTACCGCTGTCGATCTGCGTGTTGGGCGGGATCCTCGGCATCCTCGCGGTGCTCGCGAGCCGGAACGCCACCCCCGCACCCGGCGGCCCCCGGATCAACGCGGCGCTGATCGGCCGGATATTCGGCATCCTCGGCATAGTCCTGTCGATCGGCGCGATCTCGGCGATCCTGTACGCCCGCAACAACCAGCTCGGCCCCTGAGCGCAGGGCCGCGTTTTACCTTTTCGGTCATGCCCGCTAGCTGGGACTTTGCGGCCCCGTGGGCAGTGCCGGGTGAAGCGGGAATCGATTTCGGTTGAACCGGACGGGGCGCCGCCTACGTACTCGCCCCCGACCGGCGACATCGAACCCCCCAACGACGAGGAGTGATCATGAGGTCGCGATCACGCGCGTACCGAGGTACCCAGAACAACCGGCGCAAGACGATCGGCGGGGTGGTCGTCGCCGGTGTGCTGGTGGCGGCCGGTCTCGCCGGTGTGCAGATCGCCTCGGCCGAGACCAATACCGAGGCCGGCAATCTGGTCACTGTGGACGGTCAGCAGTTCGACGTGTCCCAGTGCGAAGAGTTGGAGATCAACGGCGGCCTCGTGGTCTGCGACGGCAAGGCACTCCAGCCCGAAAAGGCTCAGGACGCCGACGCCGCCGCCCAGGCATCGGCACAGGCACTCGACGCAGCATGCGACCAGTTCGCGGCGGACCTGGCGGCCGCCGAGGGCGAGCAGGCCGGCGGCGAGGAAGCCGGAGCGGGCGAGGAAGCCGG
>DASWMR010000595.1:0-2865 GCA_036399635.1 Actinoplanes sp.
GTTCTGGATGGCCGCGATCGGGTGAATGGCGTGTGCCCTGCGGATGGTCTGCGGACCGGGCTCGGACAACCCGATGTGCCGCACCTTGCCGGCCTCCACCAGCTCCTTCAGCGCGGCCACGGTCTCCTCGATGGGCACCGCCGGGTCGACCCGGTGCTGGTAGTACAGGTCGATGTGGTCGATGCCCAGCCGGCGCAGCGACCCCTCCACCGCCTGCCGGACGTACTCCGGTCGGCCGTCCAGCCGCCGGCCGTCCGGGTTCGTGTCCCGGTCCAGGGCGTTGCCGAACTTGGTCGCGATGATCAGCGAGTCACGACGACCCCGGATGGCGCGCCCCAGCAGGATCTCGCTGACCTCTGGGCCGTACACGTCGGCGGTGTCGAAGAAATTGATGCCGAGGTCGATGGCCTCGTCCACCAGGGCCGTCGCCTGCCGTTCCTCGTCCGCCTCGGCCGAGTTGACGAAGCTCATGAAGCCGAGGCCGAGGGCGGAGACCGCCAGGCCGCTGGAGCCGAGCTCGCGCCGCTGAGTGACCGTCACTGTGTTTCTCCTTGACTGGGTGGTCTTGACTTGGTGATCCTGACTGGGGTGTCTTCGCGGAGGGGTCCGCTCGCCTACTATATCTATAGGATTGGACGCCAATAGCCGCTCGCTGGGCTCACCCGACGGGAGTAGGGACCGGCAGGCCGAACCGGTCGCGCAGGGTCCGGTGCTCGTACTCGTGGCGGAACAGCCACGCTTGCGCAGCGGCGGGACAACGTGGTCGGTGAAGGCCTCGAGGCCGTCCGGGAACCTGTCCGGCATGAGGTTGAACCCGTCCGCGGCGCCCGAGCGGAACCAGTGCTCAATCGTGTCGGCGACCTGCTCGGGACTACCGACGATCTTCCGGTGCCCGCCGCCGCCGGCCAGCTGCGCCATCAGCTCGCGGGCGGTGAGCCGCTCCTCCTCGGCCAGGCGCACGACCGATGACGAAGAACGCGCCTCGGTGGTCCACCGCGAGGATGCGGTGCGACTCGGCGAACAGTCCGGTCTCCCGGTCGCCGACGATCGCATCGATCGGGAAACTGCGCCAGAGTTCGCGCAGCGCGGTGACGGCGTTAGCGGCGGCCTCCGCGGCCGGCGTCGTCGTCCACGGCGAGCCCGGTGCCGCGGGTCCCGGGCCGAGATGAAGACGCCCACCCGGCCGCCGGTCGCGTGGTCGAGGGTGGCCAGCCGCCGGGCGAGGTTGTACGGATGGTCGCGCTGCGGCGCCGCGGCGACGATCAGGCCGACCCGCCGGGTCACCTCGGCCAGGGTGATGGCGGCGATGGTTGGGTCGATCCCCGGTTCGCCGGTGCCCGTCACGGCGTCGGAACCGGGCGGCGGCACCACCTCCGCGCCCTACAGCACCGCATCCGCGGTCGCGTCGAGGCACTCGGCGATCCGGGCCAGCCGGCCAGCCGCAGCCGGGTTAAACAGCTCGGCCGGGACCGACCGGGTCAGGGCGATGAGGGTCAAGGTCGTCACCAGGAAAACTCTTCACCCCGCCCGGCGGCGCGATCAATACACCGCGGCTACGGGAACCGTGAAGCAGAGGCGCAGAGATGAGTACGTCGAGCGTCCGCCGGCGTACTCGTGCTGCCCCTGTTTTCCCGCTCCGTCGGCAGCACCGAGGCCGAGGTTGGACGCCTGCTGCACGCCGCGGTTTCCGACGCCCGGCACCGCCCCGCGATCCGCTCGCCCAGCACGACGGATGACCGGGCCAACCACGGGTTCCGGTCTATCTGCCGGTCAGGCTTCGGTTTCCCCCGCCCGGCGGTACGCGAGCAGGCCGAGCACCAGTGCGGCGATGGCGACGACCAGGCCGGCGATCCCCCACCCGGAGCTGCCGCCGTCGTCGCCGTCGGCCTCCTCGGCCGCAGCTGCGGGGGCGGCCGCAGCCGACGTCTCGGCGGCCGGGTCGGTTGCCGCGGCCAGCTTCAGCACTGGCGCCGGCTTCTCCGGCTCGGTGCCGTCGGTGGTGGGCTCGTCGATCCAGCGCACCACGGTGCCGTCGGAGTAGGTCTGCAACGCCTTGAAGACGACCTGCTCCGCGTCCGGCAGCGGACCGAGCGACACGTCGAACTCCTGGAACTGGCCCGGCTTGATCTCCGACCCGGAACTCGCCGTCCAGGTGATCTTCGTGATGGCCTCGGAGAGCTCACCGTCGTCGGTCTTGACCGGCGTGGCCAGCTTCGACGTCACGGTGGCCGCGGTCCAGCCCGGCACCGGCTTGACCGAGACCGAGGCGATCGGCGTGGTGGTCGGCAGGTTGACCTCGACCTTAGTGGTGGAGGCGGTGTCACTCTCGGTCGGGACCCGGAACGCCACCTTGGTGTAACCGCCCTTGGTAGCCGTGCCCGGATTCACGGTGACATGCGCCGCCGCGGGCCCGGCCAGGCCGAGGACGAGAACGGCGGCCGTGGCGGAGACCGCGCCGGCGCGCACGAGCAGGGAGCGATTCATCGGAGACTGCCTTCCTTCGCACGAGGGGAACCAGTCAATGGTCGCTGGCGACGGGCCCGGAGTTCCCCGGTACCCCGGAAAACCGCCGGCGGATTGGCCAGACGCCCGCCGGCGGGCCGGTGCCCGCCAACGCCACAAGCTCAGGCCGAACCGCCCGAGCTGGCTCGGCACCGTCCCGCTCGACCTGCTCGTCCGCTCCTGCGGTCGAACCTCTCGACGCCTTCGACCACGTTGTCGAAGCGGACATACTGCTTCCTTCCGCGAAGGCCGCAGTGACCGGCGCGACCGAACTTACGCCCGAGATGGAACCGCTTCGGCGGCCGGCGGGCCGATACCGGGCGCGGGTCGTCTACGTGCAGCCGCGTTCCCTGGGAAACCCAT
>DASWMR010000596.1:0-1593 GCA_036399635.1 Actinoplanes sp.
CGCCGCCGGTACCGCCCGGCTGCTCGCCACCCGCCGCTACCGCGCGGTGATCTCGGCCGGCATCGCCGGCGGTTTCCTCGGCCGCGCTCCGGTCGGCGGCACCGTGCTCGGCACCCGCAGCATCGCCGCCGACCTTGGCGCGGAATCCCCGGACGGCTTCCTGCCGGTCGACGAGCTGGGCTTCGGCAGCAGCATCGTGGAGTGCGATCCCACGCTGGTGAAAGCGCTGGCCGCTGCGCTGCCCGGTGCGATCACCGGCGACGTGCTGACCTTGAGCACGGTGACCGGCACGGCCGAGACCGCCGCCCGGCTGGCCGCCCGCTGTCCCGCGGCGGTCGCCGAGGCGATGGAGGGCTACGGAGTGGCTGTCGCGGCGGGCGTCGTCCCGTTCGCCGAGCTGCGCACGATCTCCAACCCGATCGGCCCGCGCGATCGGGCGGCGTGGCGCCTGCGGGAGGCGTTCGACGCATTGTCCACAGCTTCTGCCGCCCTGTGGACAGCCTGTGGATAACCCGGGGACCGCCGGGCGGGGTGTGGGCAGAGAGACAGTTGATGCTGCGACGCTGGGGGAGTGCGGCCGGTTAGCGTGGGAGCGTGGCGCTTTCCCTTGCTGTCTCTCCGTGTCCGAATGACACTTTTGTCTTCCACGCCCTCGTCCATGGGCTGATCCCTGGCGCTCCGGAGGTGAACCTGACCTTCGCGGACGTCGACGTGACCAATACCGCGGCCGAGCGCGGCGAGTTCGACCTGGTCAAGGTCAGCTACGCGGCCCTGCCCTGGCTGCTGGACGATTACGAACTGCTGCCGGCCGGCGGCGCGCTCGGCCGTGGCTGCGGCCCGCTGGTGCTGGCTCGCACCGCGGAGCAGGAGCTGACCGGCGCCACGGTGGCGGTGCCCGGCGACCGCACGACGGCCTACCTGCTGTTCCGCCTGTGGGCCGAGGAGAAGCGACCGGGCCGCATCGAGGTGGTCCCGTTCCACCAGATCATGCCCGGCGTGGCCGACGGGACGTACGACGCCGGCCTGGTCATCCACGAGGCCCGCTTCACCTATCAGCGGCACGGTCTGGTCGCGCTCGCCGACCTCGGCGAGTGGTGGGAGGCCGACACCGGCCTGCCGATCCCGCTCGGCGCGATCCTCGCGCGCCGGGGCGTCGTCGACCCGGCCGAGGCAACCGAGTGGATCCGCACGTCGGTGAGCATGGCCTGGGCGAACCCGGCGGCCAGCCACGACTTCATCCTGGCGAACGCCCAGGAGATGGAGCCCGAGGTGGTGCAGCAGCACATTGAGCTGTACGTGAACGAGTTCACCCTGGAGCTGGGCCGAGACGGAGTCGCCGCCGCCGACGCCCTGTTGCAGCGCTCGGCGGCGGCGGGTCTCACGCCGTCGGTAAAACCGTTGCTGTGAGCCCCTAGACCTCGAACTCGCGCGCCACCGCGTGGACCAGTTGCGCGATCTTGGTGGCGGTGCGCTTGTCGGGGTGCCGGCCGCGGCTCAGGCCGGGCTGCACCTGCGCCTCCAAAATCTTGATCATGTCTTCGATCATGCTGTGCAGCTCGTCGGCCGGGCGTCGGCGCAGCTCAGCGAGCGACG
>DASWMR010000597.1:0-6020 GCA_036399635.1 Actinoplanes sp.
AGAACGAAAGCAGGTGGCTGAGGCCTCACGGCCGCCCCTATGACCGGTACCCCGAACTCCTCCAGCGCGGGCTCCTCCAGCGCCGGCTCCTCTGGCGCTGGCTCCCCCAGCGCCGGCTCTAGCGGCCCGGTGCGGGCGCAAACCAAGATCTCGGTCTCCGACCCGAAGATCATGGTCAACCTGCTGGGTGCCAAGGACGAGATCCTGCGCCTCATCGAGCGCACCCTGACCAGCGACGTGCACGTCCGCGGCAACGAGGTCACCATCACCGGCGACCCGGCCGAGAACGCCATCGCCGAGCGGCTCTTCGCCGAGCTCATCGAGCTCATCGCCAAGGGCGAGACGCTCAGCGTCGACTCGGTGCGCCGCACCGCCACGATGCTCGAGGACGACACCGCAGAGCGCCCGGCCGAGGTGCTCACCCTCAACATCCTGTCCCGCCGCGGGCGCACCATCCGCCCCAAGACGCTCGGCCAGAAGCGTTACGTCGACTCGATCGACCACAACACGATCGTGTTCGGCATCGGCCCGGCCGGCACTGGAAAGACGTACCTGGCGATGGCCAAGGCGGTGCAGGCGCTGACCGCCAAGCAGGTCAGCCGGATCATCCTGACCCGGCCGGCGGTCGAGGCCGGCGAGCGGCTCGGGTTCCTGCCCGGCACGCTGAACGAGAAGATCGACCCGTACCTGCGCCCGCTCTACGACGCCCTGCACGACATGCTCGACCCCGAGTCGATCCCGCGCCTGATGGCCGCGGGCACGATCGAGGTCGCCCCGTTGGCCTACATGCGGGGACGCGCGCAGCCACTGACCGCCAAGGTGTTGACGCCGGACGGCTGGCGGCAGATCGGCGAGCTCGCGGTCGGCGATCTGGTCGTCGGCTCGGGCGGGCTGCCCACACCGGTGCTGGGCGTCTTCCCGCAGGGCCGTAAGCCGGTCTACCGGGTGACCACCCAGGACGGCGGCTCGACGCTGGCCTGCGGCGAGCACCTGTGGACCGTTCGCACCCCCGATGACCGCGGTCACGACCGCCCGTCCCGGGTCGTGCAGACCCAGGACATGATCGGCCAGCTGCGCCGGGGCAACGTCCACCGGTACGAGTTGCCGCTGGTCGAGCCGGTCGAGTTCGTGCCGCAGGAGGTGCCGATGGAGCCGTACGCGCTCGGCCTGCTCCTCGGTGACGGCTGCCTGACCACCGCGACAACGCCGGCGTTCACCACGGCCGACCCGGAGCTGGCGGAGGCGCTCGATGCCGCGCTGCCAGGCATCGAGCTGGCGCGGAAGAACGAGATCGACTACGTGCTGCGCCGGCAGGGGGGCGGTGGACGCGGCGGCGTGATCACCGCCAACCCGGTCACCGCGGTGCTGCGCGAGCTGGGGCTCGCCGGCACGCGCTCGCACACGAAGTTCGTGCCGGAGCGCTATCTGATGAACAGCGCCTGGGTCCGGATCGGGGTGCTGCAGGGTCTGCTCGACACCGATGGCGGCCCGGTCACCCAGCGTGGGCGGAGCTGCCGGGTGCAGTACACCACCTGCTCCGAGCGGCTGCGCGACGATGTTGTCTTCCTCGTGCGCTCGCTTGGCGGGGTCACCACCTGGCGGCGGCGCCCAGCGCTCGGTCGCAAGCCCGGCCTCGCCAAGGGCCGTCCGGTGGAATACCGGCACGACGCGTTCGTGCTGGATATCCGACTGCCTGAGGGCATCCGGCCGTTCCGGCTGGGGCGCAAGCTCGCCGCGTACGACGAGTGCGGTGGTGGGCGGCCGATGCGGTTCATCGAGTCGATCGAGCCGGCCGGCGAGGCCGAGACGGTGTGCATCCAGGTCGCGGCGGCCGATTCGCTCTACGTGACGGACGACCTGATCGTCACCCACAACACGCTCAACGACGCGTTCATCATTCTTGATGAGGCGCAGAACACGACGCCTGAGCAGATGAAGATGTTCCTGACGCGGCTCGGGTTCGGGGCGAAGATCGTGGTTACCGGCGACGTCACCCAGGTTGACCTGCCGGGCGGCACCACCAGTGGACTCAGGATCGTGCGGGAGATCCTCAAGGATGTCGAGGATGTGCACTTCGCCGAGTTGTCCAGCTCCGACGTGGTCCGGCACCAGCTGGTCGCGGAGATCGTCGACGCGTACGCGAAGTACGACGCCGAGCTAGAGCAGAATGCCACCAAATCCGTCCACGCCGTGCCCGGCCGGACCGCCAGCGGCGGCCGCACCGGGCACCGGCGCTGATCCAAGGGATAGTCGCACCACTATGTCCATCGAGATCGCCAACGAGTCGGGAGTCGAGGTCGACACCGACGCGATTCTCGCGGTGGCCCGGCATGCCCTCGACGAGATGGGGGTCAACCCGCTCGCCGAGTTGTCGATCCTGCTCGTCGACATCGAGTACATGACCGAGCTGAACCATCGCTGGATGGGTGGCGACGGTCCGACCGACGTGCTCGCCTTCCCGATGGACGAGGGCAGCGTCGACCACGGCCCGGGCGAGGCCGGCTCGGGCGAGCCCGCGCTGCTCGGCGACATCGTGCTGGCGCCCGAGGTGGCGGCGAAGCAGGCGGTGACCGCCGGGCATCCGGCCGCCGACGAGCTGCACCTGCTCACCGTGCACGGCGCGCTGCATCTGCTCGGCTATGACCATGCCGAGCCGGAGGAGGAGCGCGAGATGTTCGGGCTGCAGAACCGGCTCTTGCAGAGCTGGCGATCCGCACGACAGGTCGGTTGAGAATCGTGGATCCCGATCATCTATACGCGGCGGCGTCGGCCTCGGCCGGCCTGCCGGACGCGCAATTGATCAGTTACGCCGTGGTGCTGGTGCTGTTGGCCGGCCTCGCGTCGATGGCCGACGCGGCGTTCGGGACGGTGTCCCAGGCCCGCGCCGGCGAGCTCGCCCGGGAGGGCGAGCGCGGTGCGGCCGCGCTGGCCGCGGTCGCCTCGGACGTCGTCCGACACCTCAATCTGCTGCTGCTTCTGCGCCTGCTCTGCGAGCTCAGCGCGACCACGCTGGTCGCGCTGGTCGCGGTGGACAGCTGGGGCATCGGCTGGCGGGCCGCGCTGGTCACCGCCGGGGCGATGACGGTGGTGAGTTTCGTGGTGGTCGGGGTGGCGCCGCGCACGGTGGGGCGCCAGCACGCGTACGCGGTGGGTCGTGCCGCCGCCCCGCTGGTGCGCTGGCTGGGCAAGGTGCTGAACCCGCTGGCCTCGCTGCTCATCCTGATCGGTAACGCGGTGACCCCGGGCAAGGGCTTCCCGGACGGGCCGTTCGGCAGCCAGGTGGAGCTGCGCGAGCTGGTCGACCTCGCGGAGCAGCGCGGCGTGGTCGAGCATGGCGAGCGCGAGATGATCCATTCGGTGTTCGCGCTCGGCGACACGATCGCCCGCGAGGTGATGGTGCCGCGTACCGAGATGGTCTGGATCGAGTCGCCGAAGACCCTGCAGCAGGCGCTCTACCTCTTTCTGCGGTCCGGCTTCTCGCGGATCCCGGTGATCGGCGAGACGGTCGACGACGTGTTGGGCGTGCTCTACCTGAAGGACGTGATCCGCCGCACCCAATCCGGTGATCCGGCGGCCACCGCCCAGGCCGTGGCCGACCTGATGCGCCCGGCGACGTTCGTGCCCGAGTCCAAGCCGGTCGACGACCTGCTGTCCGAGATGCAGGCGGCGCGGACCCACCTGGTGGTCGTGGTGGACGAGTACGGCGGCACGGCCGGCCTGGTCACCATCGAGGACATCCTGGAAGAGATCGTCGGTGAGATCACCGACGAGTACGACGTCGAACGCCCGCCGGTGGAGCACCTGGAGAACGGCGCGGTGCGGGTCACGGCGCGGTTGCCGATCGAGGATCTCGGGGAGATCTTCGGGGTGGAGCTGCCGGCCGACGAGGTGGAGACGGTCGGCGGCCTACTCGCGCAGACGCTCGGCCGGGTGCCCATTCCGAGCGCCTCGGTCGACGTCGGCGGCCTGCATCTGGTCGCCGAGGGCACCACCGGTCGGCGTAACCGGATCGACTCGGTGCTGGTGTGCCGGGTGGAGTCCGAGTCGGCCGACGAGTCAGAGACATCCACCGACACCGATTCAGAGGAAAGACAGACCGCTGATGCCTGACCCGACCTACGCCCCTGCCACCGTTCCGGCGGCCGACGGCGGCCCGCTGCCCGCCGAGGACACCAAGCTGGTCACCCTGGCGCGCAGCTCACGCGCGCGGGTGGGTGCGGTCGAGGGCGCCGCGGTACGCGATCAGGACGGCCGGACGTACGCGGCGGCGAGCGTGACCCTGCCCAGTCTGGCGCTCTCCGCGTTGCAGGTGGCGGTGGCGTCGTCGGTGGCGGCGGGCGCGACGAAGCTGGAGGCGGCAGCGGTGGTCACCGAGGCGTCGGAGCTGGACGGCGCGGGGCATGCGGCGGTACGCGATCTGGCCGCCGACGCGCCCATTCACGTGGCGGCCCCGGACGGCACCCTGCTGGGCACGGTTACCGCGTGACCGAGCCTCGTGGGTCCGAAGGGCGGCGGCTGACCGCCGGCGAGCGCAACGAGTTGAAGCGGCAGGAGCGGCGGGCGGGCCGGCGGGAGGCGGAGGGCGGCGGCCAGCGCGGCGGTGCCCCGGCTCAGCGGGGCTCGGGCGGTGGCCAGGCCGCAGCCGGCGGGCAGCGCGGCGCCGGCGGGCGAGAGGGGCAGCGCGGCGCAGGCGGGCGAGAGGGGCACCGCGGCGCAGGCGGGCAAGGCGGGCAGCACGGCGCAGGCGGGCAAGGCGGGCAGCGGGGCGCAGGCGGGCAAGGCGGCCAGCGTGGTGGGACCGGTCAACGCGCGGGCGGTCAACGAGCGACGGGACAGTCCGCGGCGGGCGGTCAGCGGGGAGCGGCGGGGCAGCCTGGGGCTGGTCAACGGGCGGCTGGCGGGCAACGCGGCGGGCCGGGCGGTCGGCGGGATGCTGCGGGCGGTGGCTCGGGTGCGACGGGTGCCGGGCAGCGCGGGGCGGCCAAGGGGCGGGACAAGGCCGAGGGCGTGCGCGGGGCTGGGAGCGACCGGGCGGCGGGTTCGTCGCCGGTGGCGGAACGGGCTGGGAACGCGAGTGGCCCGGGACTGCCTGGTTCTGGCGTTACGGAGACGTCGCGTACATCTGAGGTTCGGTCTTCTGATCTTGGCTCTTCTGACCTTGATTCTTCCCGGCGTGGACTCGGTGACCCGGGGGCGGCGGCAAAAGTCCGGGGTGAGCGGGGCGGTAAGCCGGCGCATCGGCATCGGGAGGCGTCGCGGGAGGCGGTCGCCGGGGATGTGTACCGCGCCGGTTTTGCGTGTTTTGTCGGAAGGCCCAACGCCGGCAAGAGCACGCTGACGAACGCGATCATCGGGCAGAAGATCGCGATCACCTCGAGCAAGCCGCAGACCACCCGGCACGTGATCCGGGCGGTGCTGCACCGGGACAATTCGCAGCTCGTGCTCGTCGACACGCCGGGTCTGCACCGGCCTCGCACGCTGCTCGGGGAGCGGCTCAACGACCTGGTGCGCGAGGCGTGGAGCGAGGTCGACGTGATCGGTGTGTGCTTCCCGGCGGACGAGCCGGTGGGTCGCGGCGACCGGTTCATTTCGTCTGAAATGACAAATCTGAAGGCGACCGTCATCGCGGTGGTCACCAAGGTCGACCTGGTGGACTCGCAGAAGCTGGCGAAGCATCTGCTCGCGGTGAGCGAGCTCCATGACTTTGCGGAGATTGTGCCGGTCAGTGCGGTCTCCGGGCATCAGGTGCAGTCGCTGGTCGACGTGATGATCAAATATATGCCCGAGTCGCCACAGCTCTACCCGGACGACGTGCTCACCGAGGAACCCGAGCAGATGCTGATCGCCGAGCTGATCCGCGAGTCGGCGCTGGAGGGCGTGCGCGACGAGCTGCCGCACTCGATCGCCGTGCTGGTCGAGGAGATGATGGTCGAGGGCAGCCTCACCAAGATCTACGCCAATGTCTACATTGAGCGGCCGAGCCAAAAGTCGATCATCATCGGGACTCAGGGCGCGCGCCT
>DASWMR010000598.1:0-2089 GCA_036399635.1 Actinoplanes sp.
GCTGGCCGGCGCCTTCCAGCCGAACGAGGTGCCGGCGAGCTGGGTCGAGCGGATCGAGTGGCACTGCGACCGGAGCTTCGCGGGGCTCGCCCGCTCACTCGTGTCCGTCCGGGATCGCTGAGTGGCCTTCAGGTACCCTCCAGGTGCGATGCGGATCGTCACGGACCACAGCCGGGCCGAGCTGCCGGGAGACCACTGATGCTCACCGCGCCCTTCGTGAGCCACGTCGCGATTTTCGGCACCTTCGTCTCGACGGGATTCCGCCGCTGGTCGACGTACCGGCTGGCCGCCGTCGCGGGCGCCTTCGCCAACACCGTCTTCGGGCTGATCCGGGCGAACATCACGATGGCGGCGATCGGCGCGGCGGGTGGCACGCTGGCCGGCTACGACGCGAAGGGCGTCGCCACCTACGTGTGGGTGAGCCAGGCGCTGCTCGGCCCGGTCTACTTCTTCCCGTGGACCGACCTCTCGTCGCGGATCCGCAGCGGTGATGTGGCGGTCGACCTCGCCAGGCCGGTGGATCCTCAGATCGCCTATCTGGCAACCGACCTCGGCCGGGCGGCCTTCCAGTTCCTGCCGCGCGGCGGACCGCCGTTGCTCGTCGGGATGCTGGTGACCGGCCTCGCGATGCCCGCCGCCCCGTTGCCGTACATCCTGGGCACGTTCAGTGTCGTGCTGGCGGTCATCGTCTCCTTCGCCTGCCGGTGGCTGGTCAACCTGGCCGCGTTCTGGCTGCTCGATCTGCGCGGCCCGATGACGCTGTACTCGGTGGCCACGAACATCCTGTGTGGACTCAGCGTGCCGGTGCACTGGTTCCCGGACTGGCTGGCCACGCTGGCGTCGCTGACGCCGTTCCCGTCGATGCTCCAGGCTCCGATCGACGTCGTGACCGGCCGGGTGGAGGGCATGGCGGCGCTCGCGGTCATCGGCGTCCAGGCGTGCTGGGCCGTCGGCCTCCTGGTGCTCGGCCGGGTCGTGTTCCGGTTCGGCGTCCGTACCCTGGTGGTCCAGGGTGGCTGACCGCTTCGGCCCGTACCGGGTGCTCATCGGATCGCGGGTGCGCTCGCAGACGACCTACCGGCAGTCGTTCGCCGTCGACCTGATCGGCAGCGTCGGGGCCACGCTGATCGCGCTGACCGAGATCTACGTGGTGTTCTCGAACGTCGACGCCCTGGGCGGGCTGGACTTCGCGGCGGTCGTGATGCTGTTCGCGCTGTCCCACGTCTCGTTCAGCCTGGCCGACATGCTCGTCGGCCATCTGAGTAACCTGCCGACATACCTGAACAAGGGCACGCTCGACGCCTTCCTGCTCCGGCCGCTCTCGGTGCTCGGTCAGCTGGTGACCAGCGACATCTCGCTGCGCCGGCTCGGCCGTACGTTGTCCGGACTGGTGATCCTGGCGGTCGCGATCCCGCTGAACGACGTGACGTGGACGCCGGCCAGGATCGCCCTGCTGGTCATCACGATCGTGGCCGGCATCGCCATCTTCGCCGGGCTGTTCGTCTGCGGCGCGGCCGTGCAGTTCTGGCTGGTGGAGGGAGGGGAGTTCGCCGCCGCCTTCACGTACGGCGGAAGCTATGCCTCGCAGTACCCGGCGAGCATCTTCAATCCGCTGGTCCGCGTCCTGTTCGTCTTCGTCGTGCCGGCCGCCTTCGTCTCGTACCTGCCGATGTTGGTCCTGCTCGACCTGCCGGGCCCGGCAGGGCTGCCGCAGTGGCTCGGCTGGTGCACGCCGCTGGCCGGGATCGTCGTGTGGCTGGTCGCGCTGGCGGCGTGGCGGGCAGGCGTTCGCCACTACACGAGTACCGGATCGTGAGGCGCCGATGACCGAGATTTTCGATCTGGCATCCGTGCTGCTCACCAAGCTGCGCCGGATACCGGACACGGTCCGCGACTTCTCGGTGTCCGTCTCGGATGCCCGCCGGCACTACTACCTGACCCCGGAGCTGCTCGACCAGCTGATGGCGATGGGCCTGCCGCACCGCGGAACCGGCGACGCCATCCGCTTCGATCTCGTGGACGTCATGAACCTCGCGCTGCATCTCGGTTCCAGCCCGCCGGCCCGTGCCGCGCGCCGGTTCTGGGCGGC
>DASWMR010000599.1:0-4118 GCA_036399635.1 Actinoplanes sp.
GTCGGCTGGGCCAATCCGCCGAACCCGTTCCACAATTCGAGTACAACGAATGTGCACGATCTATCGGCTGCTCAGAGAGTGTGCCAATGCTGGAGATAAAGATTCGCCCGGGCGAATCCGTAGCGTTATTGGAACGGCACCCTGAGCAATGTAACAGACCTGCAAATACGACGGGTTCAAGTAGCGCAGAGTTTGGCATGACAAACAGCGGGTAGCCAAGTCTGGTACGATTCTCGCTTTCTGCGCATACCGACACGAATCCCTTCTCCCCACCCCGGATCACCGCATAACTTCTCTCTCGTCGCGACGCACTGAAAACACCGAAGAGGAACCCGGGCTTCCGGGGGCTTCGCACCGCGAGGAGAGAAAATGCGCACAACTGAGTGGAATTAGGTGAGTGCGCGAACCGGCGCGCACGAATACGCTTGAGCCCGGGGACGGTCCCGATGCGCTCGGCGACAGGACGACCACGTTGCGGATACAAGGCTCCAACGACGACGCGACCGATCGGCAGCTCAAGCTGCTCATCGGTCTCGTCGTCGTTCTGGCGCTCGGCGTGGCCGCACTGGACGTCTGGTACGGCACGGTCACACACGTGGGGGTGCCGCATCCCGCGTTGCTCGTCGGCTTTTATCTGATCTCTGCAATCGCCACCCGGGTCAAGATCGAGGTACGGGTCGGCTCCAGCCGCAACAGCACGACCTGGACCGAGGTCCCCATCATGGTGGGCTTCGTTCTGCTGCCGCTCCCCTGGGTCGTGCTCTGTGTCGTGGCCGGTCTGGCGACGGTGCGCATCCTCGACCGGGCCGCGCCTCACAAGCTGGTCTTCGGGGTCGGCAAGGAAGTGCTCACCGTGAGCGCGGCCGGTGCCGCGATGATGCTCATCGGCAATCACCCCAGCCTGGTGCACCCGAGCGCAGGCATCGCCACGGTCGTGCTCGCCTATCTGGTCCTCTGGATCGTCGACGGCCTGGTGTTCTATCCGGTCATCGCGGTCGCCTCGGGCTCCACGATCAGCGCGGCCTTCCGCAAGGACCTCGGCGGGCACATCTTCACCCACACGGCCCGGCTGGTCACCATCATCTACATCGTCGAGGTGCTGGTCACCGGGTCCAACCTGCTCCTGCTGGCGTTCGTCCCGCTGCTGGTGGGGTCGCTGCACCTGTGGCAGGCCCGCCGGCTGCGCACCCGCGAGGAGCGCAAATCCTGGCGGCAACTGGCCGACACCACCGACGAGCTCAGCTCGGTCGACCTCGACCAGGTGCTGTCCGTGGCGGCCACCCAGGGGGCCCGCCTCTTCTCGGCCAACGCCGTCGAGATCGACCTGAGCCCGGCCGGGATCGACCGCGTGGTGCGGGCCGGCCCCGACGGGGTCGTCTACGACGGCGCGGGTCCGCGCGAGTTCGACGACGGCAAATCACTCTCGGTCGAGCTCGAGACCCGCGACCGCAGCTACCGCGCCGGCCAGCTGGTGCTGGACTTCCAGGGCAAGGTCCGGCTCAGCGAGTTCGAGGAATACAAGCTGAAGACGTTCGCCTCCGCCCTCTGCACGGCGATCCGCAACGCGACGGCGTACGCGGAATTGCAACGTCTCAATGAGCAGAACGCGCACGACGCCGCCCACGATCCGCTCACCGGCCTGGCCAACCGCCGCGAGCTCTACGAACGGGCCGGCGAGTATTTCCGCGGCGACAGCTCAGGGGACGGCCTGGTCGCGTTGCTGCTGATCGACCTCAACCACTTCAAAGAGGTCAACGACACGCTGGGCCACGGCGCCGGCGACGAGGTTCTGCGCGCGGTGGCACGGCGGCTCGACGAGGCCGCGGCCCCCGGCGACCTGGTGGCGCGACTCGGCGGCGACGAGTTCGCGGTGCTGCTGGTCAACCTGCGGACGCCCGCGCTAGCCACCCACCGGGCCGAGAAGTTGCTCGGTGCGCTCGAGGGCAGCCTCGAGGTCGAGGGCATGCAGATCACCGTCGAGGCGGCTGGCGGCATCGCGCTCGCCCCCGGCAGCGGCGGGATCAACGAGCTGATGCGGCGGGCCGACATCGCGATGTACCAGGCCAAGCGCGCCGGCCAGCAGACCGCGACCTATGCGCACGCGCAGGACACCGCCAACGTCGACCGGCTCGTGCTCGGCGGCGAGCTGCACCGGGCGGTCACCGAGCGAGAGTTCGTTGTCGACTTCCAGCCGATCGTCGACCTCCGCAGCGGCGACGTGATCTCGGTCGAGGCGCTGGCCCGCTGGCACCACCCCGAGCACGGTTATCTGACTCCGATGCAGTTCCTCGAGACGGTCGAACGCTCCGGCCAGCTGCCCGCCTTCGCCGGCGCGGTCCTCGACCAGGCGCTGGCCGCCTCCGACGGGTGGCGCGCAGCCGGCTTCGACCTGCAGATCGCGGTCAACGTGTCGCCGCGCAGCCTGCTCGACCCGCGCTTCCCGGAGACGGTGCTCAGCCGACTGCGCAACCACGACGTGGCGCCCGACCGGCTGGTGCTGGAGCTCGCCGAAACCCTGACGATCAGCCAGCTAGATGTGGTCGGCCGGGCACTGTCCGATTTGAACCAAGCGGGCGTCCGGCTAGCGCTCGACGGCTTCGGCACCGGGGTGTCGCCCCTCTCGGTGCTGTCGCACATTCCGGTGCACCAGCTGAAGATCGACCGCGGCTTCGTCGGCGCGGTGGAAACCTCCTCCGAGGCGGCGGCGGTGATCCGGTCGACCGTCGACCTGGCCCGCAGCCTGCACCTGACGGTCATCGCCGAGGGCGTCGAGAGCGAACCGCAGCGGCACGCCCTCTGGGAACTGGGGTGCGCCGCGGGCCAAGGCCACCTCTTCGCCCGCCCCATGTCGGCGACCCGGCTGCTGGCCACCCTGCAACGCGGCTCCTCCGGCCGGCCGGGCGCCCTGGCAACGGCGCTGCACGACGAGGGCGCCGTGGTGCGCATGCCGCGCCGCAGGTCGCCGGGCTCTGGGCGATCAGCTCTGCCACACTTGCCCGCGTGACCAACCCCCGCCTGCTCACCCGTCTCAACCGGGCGGCCGGCGGGCACGGCGCCGACCTCCTGCTGTACGCGGCGGCGGCCGTCTTCGCCCTGCTCACTGCGCGGACGTCGACACTGCTACCGCATCGCGCCTGGGGCGAGATCGCCTGCTGGGCGTACGGGTTCGGTTTCGTCCTGGCACTGGCCCAGCTGGTCGCGTACCGCCGACTGACCTCAGCTCCGGAGCTCCTCACACCCCAGAACGGCCTTGCACCCCCGGATCGCTCTGCACGCCCGGACCGCTCTGCACCCCCGGACCGCTCTGCACCCCCCGACCGCCTTGCACCGCCAAACCGCGAGATGCGCCCGGACCGCGGTTCGCTCGTGGGCCGGCGCACGCGCGGATCGGCTGGTGCGGGGCGCGGGGTGGTGGCGTACGCGCTGGTGGGAAATCGCGCGAGGGAGACACTCGGCTGGCTGGCCGGTGGGCTCGCCGCTCTTCTGCCGTTGATCGTCGAGGCGGTGCAGCGAGCCGGCGGGCGCACCGGTCGCGCGCAGGAGGAGGTGCTGGTCGTCGAGCGAATGGGCGAGCGGCTGCTGCATGACGGGACGCCTTACCTGCCGCGGCCGGCGATCGCAGCGCTGGCGGCCGACGAGCGGCTGATGGCCTACAGCCCATATCAGCCCGGGATGGCCGTCTTCGGCCTGCCGCGGGCGGTCGCCGGAGACTTCTGGTGGACCGACGCCCGGGTCTGGTTCGCCGTCGCGACCGTGGCAGCGCTCGCCGGCGCCGTCCGGCTGACCGCCTCCGGATCGTTCGCGCGGGTGCGCGCCATCCAGTCGGTCGCCATCCTGCCGATCTGCGCTCTCACCCTGGCCACCGGCGGCGACGACATCCCCGTGCTGGCACTGTCCTTGTTGGCGCTGGCCCTGTCCGCCACCGACCGTTACGGATGGGCCGGCGTCGCGGTGGGTGCCGCCGCCGCGTGCAAGCTCTTCGCGGTCCCGGTCGTCGCCGTCCTCATCATCCTGGCGCTGGTCGCCCGGCGAGGCCGACAATTCGTACCGGGCGCGATCGGGCTGCCGATTCTGGTGCTGATCCCGCCGTTGCTGGTCAATGCGGATGCCGTCCTGGA
>DASWMR010000600.1:0-3359 GCA_036399635.1 Actinoplanes sp.
AACATCACGCTTCGTTGCGGGAGCGGGCCCACCGAGGAAACGTTGACGAGGACGCACCCAGCCCGTGAACATCACTGTCCCCGACCCCGATGACCGCCACGTCATCCGGCACGCGCAGCCCGGCATCCGTGACTGCCCGGAGGACACCCAACGCCAACCGGTCGTCCTCACAGAAGGTCGCATCGGGACCGTGCTCGAGCAACGCGCGGGCCGCTTGATAGCCGTCCACCGGCCTGCGGTCCGCGGTGACTCTCAGATAGTCCGCCGAGACATTCAAGCCGGCTCGGTGCAGGGCCTCGCCGGGACGGGCGCCGACGGCGGCGATGCGCTGCCGGCCGACGCTGAGCAGATGCGATCAGTGGCAGTGGTGCTCACCGGCGGCGGGTTGGGTGGCGCCGAGATCGTCGTCATGGCCGGCGGCGAGCCGCGTCCATTGTGCTGTGGGCCGACCGTTGAGCCGGAACTGGTCGCCGTCGGTCCGGAAGGATTGCGGCCAACCGTGCGGTGAGTCCTCCCAGGCTTCCTGCCGGCCGAAGACGGTCATGTCGAGCAGCCCGTACGACGGCGCCATCGACTCGACGCCGCGCCCTGTGGTCCAGTAGGTTTCGAACACCCGGTCACCGCGGCGCAGATAACACGCCTTCATCCCGAACGCGCGCCCCGCGACGAGCGAGTCCAGCGACTGCGCCGGCACCGAGTACCAAGGTGCCTGCCAGCCCATGAAGTCGCGGTAGCGCGACGACTCCTCGAACGAACCCTGGCAGAAGACCGCGAACGTGACGTCACGCGAATGCAGGTAGGAGAGCTCGACGACCTGGCCGTTGAAGAACGTGCAACCCTCGCACTGATCGGCGGCGGGCCTGCCCGGGTGCCACATGTGGTAGGACGCGACCAGTTGGGATCTGCCCTCGAAGACGTCTAGCAGAGGGACCGGGCCGTCGGCGCCCACGAGAACGGCGGCCGGGTCGACCTCGACCATCGGTAGCCGCCGCCGGGCCGCCGCGATGGCGTCGCCCTCCCGCGTGTGCGCCTTTTCCCGGCGACGGAGATCGTCGAGCTGGTCCTGCCAGGTCACGCGGTCGGCGACCGGTGGTGACGGGTGCGTGGTCATGGTCCTCCTCAGGTGGCTTACTATGAGCCTAATAGATGTTGCTATTACCGGGCAAGAATCTTGGAGGTGGCCGTGCCGACTCAGCGGGGCTATCGGCAGGCCTGCGGCGTCGCGCGCGGCCTCGACATCGTGGGTGAACGGTGGAGCCTGCTCGTGGTGCGTGAGCTGCTACTCGGACCGAAACGGTTCACCGACCTCCAGCAAGCCCTGCCGACCGCATCACCGAACGCGCTGTCCGACCGGCTCCGCGAGCTGACCGACGCCGGCGTGGTGAGCCGCCGGCAACTGCCTCCGCCCGGCGCCGCCCGGGTCTACGAGCTGACCGAGTGGGGGCGTGGTCTCGAACCGGTCGTGATCGCCCTCGGCACCTGGGCACTCGCCGCCCCGCGGACGACGGAGCAGCTGTTCGTAAGCGTGGACAGCGCCATGCTGGCCATCCGCACCTACTGCGGGCCGATACCCGGACGACACGGGGCGACGCTCCGGATCGAGCTGGCGGACCACGGTCCAGCCGGCGTGTTCGGCGTCCACCTCAGCAACGTCGGCGCCGAGGTCTCCCACGAGCCGCCGCCGCGGCCGGACGCCGTCCTGACCACCACGACGAACGACCTTCTCGCCGCCCTCGGCAACGACGACCTACCCAGGCTCCTAGCCGCCGGCTCCGCCATCACCGGTGACACCGATGCCGTACGCCGTCTGCTGCTGGCCGTCGTCGTCCCCGCCCCAAATTAGGACGAGTCGCGAGGAACCTCAACTTCGCTGGTGGTCGGCCGATGGAGGGTCGTGGCAACCACCTTTGGTGTCCCGTGGTCCCGTGGCTTCCCGGCTATTGGCAGTCCCGACGGCAACCGTCTCGACGCCCTCTCGGCGGTCGCCATGGCGGGTCTGGGTGGACTTCTCATGCTTGCCGTATCGCCGGTGGTGCCGCACCACCTGCTGATGGCGGGCTGCGGCGTGTGTTCCTTGCTCGTGGTGGTCTGGGCGTGGCTGACGCCGGCGGCCGCGGGGGCCTGGGTCAGGCAGGCGTATTCGATGCTCTCGGTACCGGTCTGCATCGGTGCCACCGCCGGCGTGGAACTCGACACACACCTACACCTTGGTCCCACCGTGCTGTTCTGCCCGATCCTGCTGGCAGCCTGTCTGCGCCGGGCCCGGCACGCCGTGACGATCCTGCTGTGGTGTCTCGCCTCCTACCTCGCTTATCTGCTGGCCACCCAGCCGCCGGCCATTGCCACGGTCGGGTTCCTCGGCGGCGGCCTGGTGATGGCGGTGGTCGCGGTATTGGCCATCACCTTGCGCGGTGCACTCGACCGCGTGGTCGCCGAGCTACAACAACAGGCGCAGCGGGATCCACTGACCGGGCTACTCAACCGGTTCGGCCTGCGCGAGGCGCTGACGGAGTGGACGGAAGTCGAGGCCTCGGTGATCCTCATGGACCTCGACAACTTCAAACGGATCAACGACGTCCACGGCCACCAGGAAGGCGACGACGCACTCACCTGGTTCGCGTCGCTGCTGTCCCGGTCGCTGCGGCCGGGCGACTGTTGCGCACGCATGGGCGGGGAGGAGTTCGTCGCCATCGTGCACGGCCGCGACGCCCGGTCGTGGGCCGACGAGCTACGGCTGGCGACGGCCGCCGGTTCGCCGACGCGGCCGGTGCCCTTCACGGTCAGCGCCGGCCTCGCGTACGGACGGCTCGATGACCTGCCCGCGTTGCTGAGCCGTGCCGACGAGGCGCTCTACCGGGCGAAGGGGAATGGCCGCAACCGCGTGGAATGCGAAGCGCTCGCCCACTAATTAGAGCCTCGATTCAGCATGGCCAACCCACGACGGATATGACCGCCGAATGGTCGTCGCGCTGGGCCTATCCGAGGTTGGGCAGGCCGGCGAGCGCTCCGATCAGGCCGGCGGCGGCGCAGACGCTCAAGACTCGCAGCACCGACCAGTGGGCTCTGCTGAGCAGCAGCGCCGCGACGAGGGTGAGGATCACGGCGACCGGCCGGATGGTGGCCAGGTCCGGGGCCTGGATGTTGAGGGGGCCGGTGGTGACCGGGCGGACGTCGCTGAAGAGGGTGTGCACGGCGAAGTAGAGGCCGAGGTTGGCGATGACGCCGACGACCGCGGCGGTGATGCCGGTGAGCGCCGACGACAGCGTCCTGTTGCCGCGCAGCCGCTCCATGTACGGGGCGCCGAGCAGCACGAACAGGAAGCTCGGCACGAAGGTGACCCAGGTGACCAGCAGCGAGGC
>DASWMR010000601.1:0-4285 GCA_036399635.1 Actinoplanes sp.
TTCATCCTGCTGATGACCGGCCTGTTGATGGCCGCGGTCGCGTTCGCCGTGCTGGTCGCCTGGCGCAGCGCCCGCAGCATCACCCGGCCGCTCGCCGAGGCCGGCGAGGTGCTCGCCGCGGTGGCCGGTGGCGACCTCGCCCGCCGACTGGACGTGAAGTCCGGCGACGAGGTGGGGCAGATGAGCCGGTCGATGAACGCCGCCCTGAGCTCGGTCGGTGCGGTGCTGACCCGGCTCGCGTCGAGCGCCAACACGCTCGGTGCCGCCAGCGACCGCATCGGCGGGCTCTCCGCCCAGCTCGCCGGCGGTGCCCAGCAGTCGTCCGCCCAGGCCGAGACGGTGGCGATGGCGGCCGGCGAGGTGTCCCGCAACGTGCAGACGGTCGCCGCCGGCTCGGACGAGATGGGCCTGTCCATCCGGGAGATCGCGCACAACGCCGGCGAGGCGGCCAGCGTCGCGGGCCAGGCGGTCTCGGTGACCCAGGCCACCAGCGAGGCGATGTCCCGGCTGGGCACCTCCAGCCAGGAGATCGGCGACGTGGTCAAGGTGATCACGAGCATCGCCGAGCAGACCAACCTGCTGGCCCTGAACGCGACGATCGAGGCGGCCCGGGCCGGCGAGTCGGGCAAGGGCTTCGCGGTCGTGGCCGGCGAGGTGAAGGATCTGGCCCAGGAGACCGCCCAGGCGACCGACAACATCGCCCGCCGGGTGCAGACGATCCAGGCCGACGCGTCCGGCGCGGTGACCGCGATCCAGGAGATCTCCCGGATCATCGGGCGGATCAGCGAGTACCAGACCACGATCGCCTCGGCGGTCGAGGAGCAGACCGCCACCACCACCGAGATGAGCCGCAACGTCGCCGAGGCCGCCAGCGGCGCCGGTCAGATCGCCGCGAACATCGACAACGTGGCCGCCGTCGCCCGGACGACCAGCGCGCTGGTCGCCGAGTCCGAGCAGGCCGCCCGGGAACTGTCCGAGGTGTCGCGCGAGCTGCGCGACCTAGTCGGCAGCTTCCGCCTGTAGGCCGGGCCGACGGCTACTTGGGCGTGCAGCCGGCCCTGCCTGCTTCCGCGTGAGGGTCGTCAGGCCTGCGGTGTTGGGCGGTGGCGCCAGAGCCACCAGAGGCCGACGAACGGCAGGATGAGCGGCACGTAGCCGTAGCCGCTGCCGAAGCGCGACCAGACCGTGTCGTCCGGGAAGGCGACCCGGTCGGCGACGCTCAGGGTGCCGACGATCAGCACGCCGAGCAGCTCGGTCGAGCAGCTGAGCAAGGCGATGCGCCGGCCGCGGGTGCCGCCGATCGCCAGGCCGACGGTGGCGGCAAGGTAGACCACCCCGGCCAACGCGGAGAGCAGATAGGCCAGCGGTGCCTCGCCGAATCCGGTGGCGATCTGCACGCCCGCCCGGGCGCTGGCGGACAGTGCGAAGATGCCGTAGACGAAGAGCAGCACCCGGCCGAGGCCGGTGCCGAGGGCGGCGTCCGCGGGGCGGGTCGAGACGGAGTCAGGCACCGGTCACCGACGCGATCTGCTGCAGGCGCAGCACCAACACCGGCAGCACGAGGCAGGCGACGCCGAGGATGAGGCTGCCCCAGCGGGTCGGCTCCATCCGGGCCAGGTACGCCGCGACCGGGGCGAACGCGATCGTGGTCACCAGGTAGCCAGCGAACGTGCCGGTGTCGGCCGGTCGCGAACCGTCGAAGAGGCCCACCACGGCGACCGCCACGAGCACTGCGACCAACGCCCCGAGCGCCCCGGCGGCGGCCAGGTCGAAACGGCTCGGTGCCCGGTTGAGCCCTGCGCGCAGCAGAAACCAGGCCGCCAACAGGAGGGCGGCGACGATCGTCGTCACCGACAAGGGACCGTTCACCCGGCACAGCGTACTGTTCGATGTCGGCCCGACTGCTCGCGGTCGGGCGGCGAGAGAGGCGGGCGGCTGGCATGCGCTTCGGACTTTTCGGTACCGGGCCCTGGGCACACCTGGCGCACGCGCCGGCCCTGGCGGCTCACCCGGATGTCGAGTTCGCTGGGGTCTGGGGGCGCAATCCCGACAAGGCGGCCGAGTTGGCCGCGCAGTACGACGCCCGGGTGTACCCGGACGTCGATGCGCTGATCGCTGACGTGGACGCGGTCGCGATCGCGCTGCCGCCGGATGTGCAGGCGCCGATCGCCCTGCGGGCCGCGCAGGCCGGCAAGCATCTGCTCCTCGACAAGCCGGTGGCGTTCCGCGTCGAGGAGGCGGCCGCGATCGTCGCCGCGGTCACCGAGCGGGATCTCGCCTCGGCGGTCTTCTTCACCCGCCGCCTACTGCCGCAGATTGCGGAGTTCATCCGCGACGCGGTGGCGACCGACGGCTGGCTGGAGGCCCGGGTCGATCATCTCGGCTCGATCTTCACACCGGACAACCCGTTCGGCGCCTCCGCCTGGCGCAAGGAGAGCGGCGGCCTCTGGGACGTCGGCCCGCACGCGCTTGCCCTGGTCCTACCGGTGCTGGGCCCGGTGACCGAGGTGGCCGGGCTGGCCGGGCCGCGGGACATGACGCACCTGCTGCTGCGGCACGCGAGCGGAGCGATCAGCACGCTGACCCTCTCGGTCGACGCGCCGGAGGGGATGAAGCGGGAGGAGGCCGTGTTCGGCGGGGAGGCCGGCCTGCGCACCGTGCCGGAGGCCCGGTGGGACCCGGTGGTCGCGCTCGGCGGGGCGATCGACCAGATTCTCGCCGCGGCGGCCGGCGGTCCCCGCTCGGAACTGGACGTCCGGTTCGGTGCCGCGGTGACGTCGATCCTGGTGGCCGCCCAGGAATCGATCACCGCGGGCCGGGCTGTCGCCATCGACAGCTGAACCGTCGCGCTCCTGGCGATCGTGCACTGTGACTCTTCTGACTTGGCACTCCCAAGCCATGGGTGACCGTGCGCAATACGACGATCGTCACCGTATCCTGACGCAGCGTGTCTCGTGTTTATCCGGTCCACGCGCTCCCGATGACCGGGCGAAAGGGACGATCATGCCCTCGGCGGTCAAACTGAGCGCTAACTGGACAGGACTTGCGCGTTACGGATGGACTCATAGTAGTGAGCCGAATACATTTCGCCGTGACGCACTTTCCGGACGCCGGGCGGGAATCGCACCAGGGTGGCTGTCCGTTGTGCGCGGTGAGGGGAGACGCATGAGCGAGCCCAGGGGAGGACAGGCGTGACCGGCCTGTCCGACGCCGAACGGGACGCATGTGACGTGATGCAGGCCCTGGCCGGCTTGGCAGCCCTGCTGCGCCGACCGGCCGGTGACCTTCCCGGCCCGGAGCTGGCCGACAGGGACTCCGCAGAGATCCGCCGGCTACTGCTCGGCATGGCCGAGGATGCCGGTGTGGCCGCGGCCCGCGTGTTGTCTTATCTGCGTGAGCAGCGCGGCGCTGGCGACGGCGATCTGGCCGCGGTGCCGCCCCGGCTGGGCCAGTGGCGCGAGTGGGTGCCGCCCCGCGGTCACCTCTTCGGTGTCGCGCTCAGACCCGCCCAGGAGGCGAAAGAGGTCCCGCATCCGCGCCGCCGAGACCCGGGCGAGTGACCACCGTCGGGTGAATCCGGCGGCCGTTGCCGTCATTCTCCGGAGCGTCCATCAGCCGATCGAGCTTCGAGACGGCGGGTCAGCCGATCGAGTTTCGGAATGCCGGGTCAGCCCGATCGAGCTTTGGGACGTCGGCCAGCCGATCGGGCTTCCGGACGTCCGGGTCAGCCGATCGAGCTTTTGGGACGTCTGGGTCAGCCGATCGAGCGCAGGGTCTCCGAGGGCGACTCGCCGAAGTGCGCGCGGTAGGCCGAGGCGAACCGGCCCAGATGCGCGAAGCCCCAGCGATGTGCCACGGCCGCGACCGTGACCCGCATCGGGTCGGCCTGGCGCAGTGCCTCGTGCGTCCGGCCGAGGCGCACCCGCTGCAGATAGCTCATCGGGGCGCAGCCGAGATGCCGGCGGAAGCCCTCCTGCAGCGAGCGCACGCTCATCCCGGCGATCTTCGCGAGGTCGCCCACCGTGAAGGCCCGCTCCGGTTCGTCCTGGATCGCGTCCACCGCCCGCCGTATCGCCCGCGGCGGTCCGGCTACCGCCGGCGTGGTCAACTCCCGGTGATAGCGGTGCGGCACGCTCAGCAGCAGGCCGCTGAGCACGGTGCTGCGCAGATGCTCGGCGATCAGCGAGTGGTAGATCAGGCTCTGCTCGAATTCCAACTCGTCGCGCAGCAGGTTGATCAGCCGGTTCCAGCTGTGCCCCGGGCCGGCCGACAGGTCGAACGCGGG
>DASWMR010000602.1:0-3282 GCA_036399635.1 Actinoplanes sp.
CGGCAGCCGCCACATGCCACTCATTTCACCTGATCAACGGCGACTGTCGCTAAACGGACAACCGCCGAGGGACCCAATGCCCGCTAGCTGGCCATCAGCTCGAGCGTGTCGATCACGCGGTTGGCGAAACCCCACTCGTTGTCATACCAGGCCACCACCTTGACGTGCCGGCCGTCGACCCGGGTGAGCGCGGCGTCGAAGACGGCCGATGCCGGGTTGCCGGTGATGTCGCTGGAGACCAGCGGATCGTCGGTGTACTCCAGGACGCCGTGCAGTGCCCCGCCGGCGGCGGCCCGGTACGCCGCCAGCACCTCGTCGCGGCTCACCGCCCGCTCGACCGTGGTGTTCAGTTCCACCAGCGAGCCGACCGGCACCGGTACCCGGATCGAGTCGCCGGTCAGCCGGCCGTCGAGCCGGGGCAGGACCTTGCCGATCGCCTTGGCCGCACCGGTCGTCGTGGGCGCGATGTTCAGCGCGGCCGCGCGAGCGCGGCGCAGGTCGCGGTGCGGTCCGTCCTGCAGGTTCTGCTCCTGGGTGTACGCGTGCACGGTGGTCATGAACCCGTGTTCGATGACCGCCAGGTCGTCCAGCACCGACGCGAGCGGCGCCAGCGCGTTGGTCGTGCAGGACGCGTTCGAAACGATCAGGTGCCGCTCCGGATCGTAGGCGCCGGTGTTGACGCCGAAGGCCAGCGTCACGTCGGCGCCGTCGGAGGGCGCGCTCACCAGCACCCGTCGGGCGCCGGCGTCCAGGTGGGTCCGGGCGGCCTTGGCTGCGGTGAAGCGGCCGGTGGCTTCCAGCACGATGTCGACGTCGAGCTCGGCCCAGGGCAGGGTGGCGGGGTCGCGTTCGGCGTACACGTGGATGCGGTTTCCGTCGACCGTGAGGCCGGCGGGCCTGGCTTCGACCGGGCGGCCGAGCCGGCCGAGCGCGCTGTCGTACTTGAGCAGGTGGGCCAGGGTCTCCGGGGCGGCGAGGTCATTGAGCGCCACCACCTCCAGTTTGCTGTCCCGCTGCAGCAGGGCTCGCAGGGTGTTGCGTCCGATGCGTCCGAATCCGTTGATGGCGATGCGAGTCATGGCCTCATCGTCGGCGGTGCGCCGACCCCGACGACAGTGGCTCGACAGCCACCATGCGCAAGGATCTCGCCATCAAGATCAAGAAGAGCAAGATCAAGAAGAGAAGGTGGTCCGGTATTCCGTGGGCGAGGTGCCGAGGATGCGGTGGAAGTGCAGGCGCAGGTTGGCGGCCGTGCCGAGACCGACCCGGGCGGCGATCTGCTCCACCCCGAGATCGGTGACTTCGAGCAGTTCGCGGGCCAGATCGACGCGGGCGCGCAGCACCCACTGCATCGGCGTATATCCGGTGTCGGCCACGAACCGCCGGGAGAAGGTACGCGCCGACACCTGGGCGTTGCGGGCCAGCGCCGCCAGGGTGAGAGGCTCGTCGAGCCGGGCCAGGGCCCACTCGCGGGTGGCGGCGAAGACGTCACCGAGCGGTTCCGGGACGCTGCGGGGTACGAACTGGGCCTGGCCGCCACTGCGGTAGGGCGCCGCCACCAGCCGCCGCGCCACGATGTTGGACAGTCCGACGCCGTGGTCCTGGCGCACCAGGTGCAGGCACAGGTCAATGCCCGACGCGGCGCCGGCCGAGGTCAGCACGCTCCCCTCGTCCACGAACAGGACGTTCTCGTCCACCCGCAGGAGCGGATGCTTCTCTGCGAGAGCCCGCGTGTAGTGCCAGTGGGTGGTCGCCCGCTTGCCGTCCAGCAGGCCGGTCGCGGCCAGCGCGAACGCGCCCGTCGAGATGGCGGCGAGCCGGACGCCGCGCCGGTGCGCGGCCCGCAGTGCCGCGACGACCGCGGCCGGCGGCTCGCTGGTAGCCGGCTCACGGTAGCCCGGGATGAAGATCGTGTCGGCATGCTCGAACGCCTCGAGCCCCTCTGCCACGTGGTAGGACAGCCCGTCGCCGCCGGCCACCGGCCCGGCCGCGGCCCCGCACACGAACACCTGGTACGGCATGGTCGGCCGGTTCGCGAACACCTGGGCGGGAATGCCCACGTCGAGCGGCTTCGCGCCGTCCAGCACGAGCACCGCGACCCGATGATTCATCTGGCCACAATGACAGCGCCCGCAAGGATCGCGCCAGGGTTCGACCGGCGCCGTTCTCCCGGATGGCGCGGAACAAATATTCGACCGTCAACAAAAAGTTGTGCAGATATCGGTAGGTGCGAATACTGCTAAGGGCACCGGGATGCCCCCCAACCCCCACCCCCACCCGGAGGAACAGTGCTCAACCGGAAGCTGAGCCGACCTATCGTCGGCCTCGCCTGCGTGTTCGCAGGCTCCACGTTCGCCGTCTCGTCACCCGCGGCGGCCGCGGTCCCCACCGGCGCCGACCCATCGTTCGCCGCCTCCACGCTTGCCACCAGGCTCGACGCCCAGTTGGGCAGCAAGGACGCCGGGTCCTACCTCGACTCGGCCGGCAAGGTCGTCGTGAACGTCACGGACGCCGCCACGGCCGCCTCGGTCTCCGCGGCCGGCGCCACCGCGCGCTTCGTGACGCACAGCGGCGCCGAACTGGCCGCTGCCGACAGCAGCCTCAAGGCGACCCTCAAGACGGCCGGCACCGCGTTCGCCGTCGACCCGGTCAGCAACAAGGTCGTGGTCACCGTCGACAGCACCGTCACCGGCAGCAAACTCGCCGCGGTCCAGGCCATCGTCGCCAAGCTGGGCGACAAGGCCACCGTGCAGACCGTCCCGGGCACCCTGTCCACCACGATCTCCGGCGGCGACCCGATCTACGGCGGGGGCTACCGCTGCTCGCTCGGCTTCAACGTGCAGGACAGCTCCGGCGCTTACTACTTCCTGACCGCCGGGCACTGCACCCAGGTCGTGACGACCTGGTACGCCGACTCCGCGCACACCACGCTGCTGGGCACCACCGACGTCTCCAGCTTCCCGGGCAACGACTACGGCATCGTGCAGTACTCGCCCAGCACCACCGCGACCATCAGCGGAACGGTCGGCTCGCAGGACATCACGTCCGCCGGAACCCCGTCGGTCGGCGCCTCGGTCACCCGCCGCGGCTCCACCACCGGCATCCACACCGGCGTCGTGACCCAGCTCAACGCCACGGTGAACTACGCCGAGGGCACCGTGACCGGCCTCATCGGCACCACGGTGTGCGCCGAGGCCGGTGACAGCGGCGGCTCGCTGTATTCCGGTACGACGGCCCTCGGCCTGACCTCCGGCGGCAGCGGCGACTGCACCTCCGGCGGCG
>DASWMR010000603.1:0-3078 GCA_036399635.1 Actinoplanes sp.
CACGTCCAGGGCGGCCCCGCCGAGGCGGCCGGCCCGCAGCGCGGCCAGCAGGGCCGCCTCGTCCAGGGTGGCGCCGCGGCCGACGTTGACCACCCAGGCGTGGGCCGGCAGCAGGGCCAGCACCGAGGCGTCCAGGACGCCGGTGGTCTCGCCGGTGGCCGGCAGAATGTTGATCAGCACGTCGGTGCGGGGCAGCAGCTCACCGAAGGCCGCGGCGGTCACCACCGGAAGGCCGTGCCGGGTGCCGGCCGAGCGGGCCACGCCGGTCACCCGGGCGCCCAGCGCCGTCAGGTGCCGGGCCAGGGTCGCCGCGATGCCACCGAAGCCCCAGATCACCACGTGCGCGTCGCGCAGCGTACGGAAGCTGTTGGTTTCCCGCACCGGCTGAATGCCGCCCCACTCGTCCGCCCACCGACGGCCGATCTGGGCCCGGGTCAGCAGGTGGAGGCGGCGCGCGGCGGCCAGCAGCAGCGCCAGCGTGTGCTCGGCGACGGTCTGGTCGTGCAGGCCGGCGCCGGCGGTGATCGGCACCTCCGGGCGGAACCCGGCGGCCAGCACCGCGTCCGGGCCGGCGGCCAGGGTCTGCACCCAGCGCAGGCGGGTCAGCCGGGCGGCCGAGTCGCGCAGCTGGTCGGCGGGATTGCCCCAGACGACGAGGACTTCGGCATCGGTGTGCTCGGCCGGGACAGGGCGGTCCACGGCGTACCGGATGCCGGTCACCGCGTCGGGCAGCGAGAGGTCGAGGTCGATGCTGTCCGGCAGCAGAATCTTCATGATCTCTCACCTTAGCCATTCGCCGGGGTGTTCATCGGCGCTTGCTTCTCTCATTAGATGAAAGTAGCTTCCAAGCTGCGGCAAACCTTGGAGGCAACAGATGGCACGTGGACGAGCGGCGCCGATCCTCGCGCTCTTCACCGGCGAGGCGGCCTGCCATGACATTTCGGCGATCCCCGACCACAACCCCGATGCCGTACGCGGTGCCGCGTGACCCGGCTCCGGCGGTTGCGACCGGCCGAGCTGGACGACGAGCAGCGCACCCTCTACGACGCCATCGTGGGCGGCCCCCGCGCCGGCGGCGGCTCACCGTTCCGCCTGCTGGATGATTTCGGCGGCCTGGAGGGGCCGTTCAACGCCATGCTGCTGCAGCCGGCGCTGGGCGAGGCCTTGCAGGCGCTGGGCAGCGCGGTCCGCTACCGCACCACCCTGTCGGCCCGGGCCCGGGAGATCGCCATCCTGGTCGTGGCCCGGGTCTGGGACAGCGCCTTCGAGCGGCACGCGCACGAGGCGGTCGGCCGGGTCGCGGGGCTCACCGAAGACGAGCTGGCCGCGCTGCGTACCGGGTGGGCTGAAGTTTTCACCGATCCCGCCGAGCGTCTGATCGCGGAGACCACGACCGCGCTGGCCGTGCGGGGCGATCTCACCGATGACGAGTTCGCAGCCGTCCGTGACGGGCTCGGGCTCCCCCAGGTGTTCGAGCTGACCACGCTGGTCGGCTACTACGCGACTCTGGCGATGCAGTTGCGCGTCTTCGGCGTACGTTGACCTTGGCCCCCACCAGCCTTGCTCTGCTCACGTATACGCACAGAGCCCGGGTTTGCTTGACACCGGCCCGGGCCGCGGGGCAGTCTTTCTTCTTGGAAGAAAGCGATTTTCACGGAGTGAGAGTTGGGTGCCATGCGGCTGGTGACCTTCGACGCGGGCCGGGTCGGGCGGATCGAGGACGACACGGTGGTCGAGCTGGCCTGCTCGTCGACCCGGGAGTTCTTCGAGCGCGGCGGCAGCGTGCCGGAGACCGGCGAGCGCCTACCGCTGGCCGGGGTGCGGCTGCGCGCCCCGATCGTGCCGAAGAAGTTCTTCCACACCGCCGGCAACTTCGGCGTGCACCACGAGGAACTCCAGAAGGTCAACTGGTCGCACCCGGTGCACAAAGGGATCGTGTTCTTTCAGAATGTCGACGCGATCATCGGCCCTGAGGACCCGATCGTCTACCCGGAAGGGCTGACCAAAGAGGTCGACTACGAGCTCGAACTCGCCGTGATCATCGGTAAGTCCGGGCGCTGGTTCGGCCCCGAGGAGGCGGGCGACTACATCGCCGGCTACACCGTCTTCAACGACATCACCGCGCGCGACATCCAGCGCCGCGAAATGCAGTCCGGGGTGTTCTCGTTCTCCAAGGGCATCGACACGTTCTGCCCGATCGGCCCGTGGATCGTCACCGCCGACGAGATCCCCGACCCGCACAAGCTCGCCATGGAGTTGCGGGTGAACGGCGAGGTGCGCCAGACCGGCAACACCGATCAGCTGCTCATCTCGATCCCGCACCTGATCGCCTTCCACTCCCCGCAGGGCTACTCGGCCGGCGACATCATCACCACCGGCACCATCTCGGGCGTCGCCGCGGTGCAGCCCAACCCGTTCGACTTCTACCTGCGGCCGGGCGACGTGGTCGAGGCCGAAATCGAGGGCGTCGGCCTGCTGCGCAACCCGGTGGTGCCGTGGAGAGCCGCGCACGACACCCCGCCGTACACCGGCTCGCTGTACAGCGAGGACTGAGCATGCGCTTCGGCACGCTGGCCGGCCGCCTCGTGCTGGTGCGCGACGGCCGGGCCCTGGACGTAGCCCGGGCCAGCGGCGGCCGCTTCCCCGCCGACGTGCCGGCCGCGCTGGCCCGCTTCGACGAGCTGACCGCCTGGGCCACCGCGGGCTCTTCCGGCGGCCACTCCGACGGCGACTCCGGCAGCTCTTCCGCCGGCGACCCCGGCGGCTCGTCTGCCGCTGACTGGGCCACCGCCACGCCGGTTACCGATGCCGAGCTCGGGCCGCCGGTGCCGGCGCCGCGGCAGGTCTTCGCGGTGGCGCTGAACTACCGTCCGCACGCCGCCGAGGCCGGCTTCCAGCCGCCGGCCGAACCGCTCATCTTCACCAAGTTCCCGTCCTGCATCACCGGGCCGGTCGCCGAGGTGGCCCTGCCGCCCGGCAAGCCGGACTGGGAGATCGAGGTGGTGGCGGTGATCGGCACCGGCGGCTACCGCCTCCCGCGGGCCTATGCGTGGGACGCGGTGGCCGGGCTCACCGTCG
>DASWMR010000604.1:0-6431 GCA_036399635.1 Actinoplanes sp.
AGTCACGCGGAGACTCCGGGATTCGAACCCGGGAGGGGCTATAAAACCCCAACCGCATTAGCAGTGCGGCGCCATAGACCAGACTAGGCGAAGTCTCCCCGGCAGCCTTCAGGCCACCGACGGTTGAGGATACCGGACCGGCTCAGCCCGGCACAAAGCGGTTGCCATGTCGCGCGCCGCGGCCTTGGCGCACCGCGCTCCAACAGGTGAAATGTGTCGGCAACGGCTAGGCTGCCACGCCATGGAGGAGAACCCGCCCGAGGAGCGTCGCGAGAGCCCACGCGCGCGTATCGCACGGCCTGCGTTCAGTGCGCCCGAGCAGCCCAAGCCGAAGGATCCGCCGGAAGCGCGGACGCCTCGCCGGGCTGCGAAGTCGCCTCCGGCGGTCACCTTCCAAGCGCCAGATGCGGAGAATCACCCGGGCGAGGGTGCAAAAGGCCAGTCCCGGCCAGCACAGAGCGAGCGGGCACAGAGCGAGCCGGCACAGAGCGAGCCGGCACAGAGCGAGCAGCCGCCGGCGCCGCGCAAGCCCGAGCCGGGCGAGGACCGACCGGCTGAGCCGGTGCGAAAGCGTGCGCCCCGAGCCAGCGCACTGCCGGCTCAGCCCGCCAAGAGCGCCCCCGCGGTCGAGAACGCCCCGAGCTCCCCGCCGGCCAAGAACGCCCAGAGCGCGAAGAAGGCAACGCCGGCCAAGACGACTGCACGGCCTGCCCAAACCCCAGCAAACCCCAACCGAGCGGGTACGCGGTCAGGCCGTGCGGGTGCAGCGGCCGAGGTAGCCGGGCTGCCCCCAGAGGCAGTCGACACACCGGAGAAGGCCCCGGCGAAGAACGGCGCATCCGTGGCACCGCCCCGCGGCGACGAGACGCCCCCGGTCAAGCCGGTAAGGAAGGCCACCGCCGCCCGCACCCCGCGCAAGGCACCCGTCCAACCTGCCGCACCAATCCGCACCACCGCTCCCAAGCCAGCAGAAAAGCAAACCGAACCCACCCCGCCGGCAGAACAGACCGCTCTCACCCCCGTAGCGGAGCAGACCGACCTCAACCCGGCAACCGAACAGACCGACCTGAAGGCCGCGACGGAGCAGACCGACCCCTGGGCCAAGCTGATCGAGGACCCCGGGCATGCCCCCGAGCTGCTGGCCCTCGCCGCCGTCCAGACGCTCGGGCCGCGGGCAGCCGAGTGGGTGGCCCGCACCCGCGCCTCCTACCCCGCGGCCGACAACGCCGCCCTGGCTCGCCTGGCCACCCGGCAGTTCACCCGCTTCGGCGGCCTGGGTAGCTTCTTCGGGGCGGTCGCCGGGTCGTACGCGCCGGTCGCTCTGCTGGGCAGCGCCGCGATCACGCAGGCGGAGATCTCGCTGCACCTGGCCGCGGCGTACGGCCTGGAGCCCACCGACCCGCAGCGCGCCGCCGACCTGTTGGTGATCGCTCGTGTGCATCCCACCCTGGCCGATGCCGAGGCGGCGATCGCTGCCGCCCGCCGGCCCTCTTATGACGAAGCCGGTCTCAGCGATGCGGTGTGGCGGCTCGGCCGCATGATTGCGACGCAGAGCGGCGGGTGGGCCCTGGTGCGGCTGGTGAACCGGCTCTTCCCGGGCACTGGTGTGCTGGCCGCGGTCCTGGCCGGCACCGCGTCAGCGCAGAGCGCGGCGGCCCGCGCGAACAGCTACTACCGCATGGTGACCGACTAACTAGAGCCACTCCAGCCAGGAGTGCGGCAACAACGTGTATCCGACGAATGCTGCGATATCCAGCAGGCTGTGCGCCACGATCAGCGGCATCACCCGCTTCGTCCGTAGGAAGAACAGAGCGAACACCACGCCCATCACCGCGTTGCCGACGAATGCGCCGAAGCCCTGGTACAGGTGGTACGAGCCGCGCAGCACGGCCGAGCAGGCCACGATCCACACCGTCGACATGCCGATGCCGCGGAGCCTGGTGATCAGGTAGCCGACGACGATGACCTCTTCGAGCACCGCGTTCTGCACGGCCGCCATGACCAGCACCGGGATTGCCCACCACACCGGTTGCAGCGCCGCGGGGACGATCTGCGCGTTCATGCCGAGCAGCTTGGCGACGTACACCAGAAGCAGGCCGGGAATCCCGATGGCGGCGGCGAGCAACGTGCCCCAGCCGAGGTCGAAGACCGGCTTCGCCAAATCGAGGCCGAGCGTTCGTCGCGGGCCGATCCGGTCCCGGACGAGCAGATAGAGGGCGAGCGCCACCGGTACCAGGTCGAAGAAGATCCCGAGTAGCTGGTAGGTGAGGTCTAGGTAGGGGCGCGGCGACTGGGACGCGTTGAGGACCGCGGCCTGCTGGGAGAGGGGCTTGCCGGCGGTGAGCTTGGCGGCCAGCGAGACGACCGCATAGACCGCGGACTGGCCGAGCGACAGCAGCAGTACCAGGACGATCTCGGTGGTGATGACCCGCCGGGTGGGCTGCTGACGATCAAGAGTCACTGGACCACTTTAAGAGCATTCACACGATCGAGTTCCACCTCTACCCCATAACCGGACCAAACCGGGCAAGCGACGCGCCGCTCCTCGCGTCAAGTCGCACTTATCGTGCGTCGTCTTTCCGACTAGCGCGACCACGCTGAATGCATGGGAGACCTCGCACGCATGCTCAAGGAAAGCTGGAGCCTCGTCGAGGAGCATCAGGACAAAGTGGCCGGATACTTCTACGCGCGGATCTTCCTTTCCCACCCGGATCTGCGCGATCTATTCCCGGTGCACATGGACGTGCAGCGGTCGCGGTTGCTGAACGCCATCATCACGGCGGTGCAGTCGCTGGAGGACCCGGAGAAGTTCGACGACTATCTCAAGGGGCTCGGGCGGGATCACCGGAAGTTTCACGTGGAACCCAAGCACTACGACGTGGTGGGCGGCGCATTGATCGAGGCGATGCGGACCTTTGCCGGCGAGCAATGGAGCATCGAGTACGACCAGGCGTGGGCGGACGCGTACGCGGTCATCGCCGCCCGCATGATCGCCGGCGCCGAGGCCGACACCAACCCGCCCTATTGGTATGCCGAGGTGACCGCGCACGAACGCCGGGCGCAGGACATCGCGGTCTTCACCGTGCAGCCCATGCAACCGCTCGAGTTCCGCGCCGGGCAGTACCTCAGCCTCGAGGTGCCCCGCTTCCAGCCCCGGCTGTGGCGAACCTATTCGGTGGCCAACGCCCCGCGCCGGGACAACTCGCTGGAGTTCCATGTGCGGGCGGTCGGCGCCGGCTGGGTGTCCAGCGCCCTGGTGCGCCGGCTCGAGGTCGGCGACATGATCCGGCTGGCCGCGCCGATGGGCTCGATGACGCTGGACCGCCGGTCGACCCGGGATGCGGTCTTCATCGCCGGCGGCACCGGGATCGCGCCGGTCAAGTCACTGCTCGAGGAGCTCACCCGCTACAACCGGACCCGCTGGGTGCACGTCTTCTTCGGGGCGCGCAACCGGGAAGACCTGTACGACCTGGCGGAGCTCAACCGGTTGGCCGCGCGCTACCCCTGGCTGTCGGTGGTGACCGCATGCAGCGACGACCCCACCTACCCCGGCGAGTTGGGCAACATCTCCGACGTCGTCGCGCGCTACGGGCCGTGGAACGAACACGACTTCTTCGTCTCCGGCTCCGGCCCGATGGTCAAGGGCACCCTCAAGACGCTGGCCGAGCTGCAGGTCCCCTCCATCCGGGTCAAATACGACTCGTTCACCGAATTCCCTCAGTAAGAGGGACCGACTCAGTAGTCCCAGGGCCGGCCTGTCTGCCGGTAATGCGCGACTGGCACCAGGTTGGACTCGGCGTTCATCCGGTCCACGTAGAGGCAGCCCTCCAGATGGTCGATCTCGTGCGCGACCAACCGGGCCATCGCGCGCTCAAACGAAGCGACCACCCGGGTGCCGTCGAAGCGGGCGTGCTCGACGTCGATCCGCAACGGCCGCTGCACGATGCCGCGGTAGTCGAAGAAGGACAGACAGCCCTCGTACTGCTCGTCGCGTTCGGCGGACTCGCCGACGATGCGCGGATTGAGCAGCACTACCGGCTCGGCGTTGCGGGACGCCGGGCGCACCACGGCAGCCGCCACCGAGTGGCCGATCTGCGGCGCCGCCAGGCCTACGCCTTTACTGAAGTCGTGCAGCTGCTCGAGCCGGTGCAGCGAGGCGAGCAGGCTCGTCACGGCCTCCCGCGCGGCCAGTTCCTCGCGGGGCAGCTGGAAGTGCCGGGCCCGCAGCCGCAGCAGGTCGGAGCCGCGCTGGACGATGCCGATGCCGCGCATCCGGTGCGACGCCCGCCCGTTGACCGGAGTCGCGGCCGATGCCGGCGACACCTCCGGAGCGGTCGGCGCGTACTCGGCGTACGACGGCGCCCCCGGCCCGCGGAACCGCCACTCCAGCCGATACCGGGCGTTCAGTGCCGGCGCGTCGGTGGACCACTCGTAGATCGCCCGCTCGCCCTCGTCGTGCCGCTCCAGCGGAGTGCGCACCGGCACCTCGGCGGCGAGTGACGTCTCGACGCCCCACACCTGCGGGTCGAAGGTGACCGGGAAGTTCAGCCGCACGGTGAGCCGGCGGGTCGGCAGCCGGACGGCGCGCTGGAACCACTGGCCCCACTTCTCGACACCGACCGTGTACGCGTACTCGATCGTCGTCCGCTGACCGGGGTAGAGCGGGAACTGGCCGCGCTCGTTCGCGAAGAGCAGCCACACCTCCTTGGAGGCGTCCCGGTCGAGCTTCACCCGCCACTGCATACGCTCCGTCGCGCCACCCTCGCCGGCACTCGCCGCCAGGTCCATCTCGTCGAAGGACAGCGGATACTGCCGGTGATGCCGGTTGGAGCCGGCCGGGTCGTTCGGGTAACGGTCCACAGTGATCTTCGCGAGGTAGCGGGTGACCGGCTCGGCACCGGCATTGTAGAGCGCCCGGCGCACCCGGCAGCGGTACGCCCCGTCGACGTAGGCCAGCTCGGCGACCTCACGCTCGACGATCAGCCCGGTGCCCGGCGGCAGCCACTGGATCGGCACCGGCGGGTCACGGTGCAGCGCATTGCCACGGGCGTGGCGCACCTCGTCGTACTCCTGGAAGCGCTGCCAGATCGTCCCGCCGGCACCCAGCACCGCCTCCGCCCGCCGGGCGAAGTCCTCGGTCGGTTTGTGGCGCCGGCCCTCGACGTGGCTCACATAGGACGGATCGAATCCCATGCGGGCGGCTAGCTGCTTCTTGCTCATCCCGCGCTCGACCCGCCAATGGGCCAGCGCCGTAACGAATTGGTCCGCGGCCCGCTCGACGGGCGAGGTGGTCATCATCGATGTCCCCTTCGCGACGAGAGCTTCAGTGTCACCGCCTGTGGGTGTCCGGCAGACGCTAGTAGCGAGTAGCCGACAGATCCCTTGACGCAGCGCCACAAGACCATCGCGCTGGGTTAGCGAATCGCGAGGTGGGTAATCACGCGAAAGCGGTGTGGTTAGGCTAGCCTTAGAGGTGTACCGTGAGTCGTCCTGGAGCAACCGGGACCGAGACGAAGCTGGCGAGGTTATACGAGGTGAACGCGGCAACCCGGCATCTACGCCCGCCACGGAGCGGTTGCCGTCCGTGACCACCACCATCGCGTGCAATACCCAGACCGCATCCCCTGAGCCGCTGGCTCCGGTGATCGCGACGCTACGCGCGATGTTCGGCACGAGTACCGCGATTCCCGGCGTCGCTCCCGACCTTCTGGTCCGCGACCCGGCCGGCTGGCGCCCCGCCCGGGCCCTCGCCGAGGACGACCTCGACACCGTCCTGGCCGCGGCCGGCCGCCGGTGGAACGCCCAACCGCACGCCGCCGCCGCTCTCGCCTGGAAGGCCTACACCTACTGGTTGGCACTGCCCGCGGTGCTCGGCTGGGCCTCGGCCCGACGCGTCCCGCTGCTCACCGCCGACCACGTGCTGATCCACTTCAACGACCCGCAGCCGCTGGTCACCCTGGGCCTGCGCGCCGACATTCCGGTCGCGGTCCTGCCCGGCGACCCACTCGCGCTCGCCGGTCTCCCCCAGGTGCGGGTGGTCGCCGACGAGGCCGCGCTGCTGGCCGAGATGCGCCGCTCGCTGCTCGACGAACACCTGACCCCGCTGCTCAACGCGATGCACGGCACGGTCCGGCTGGGCAGGCGCACGCTGCTCGGCTCGCTGGCCTCGGGCATCGCCTACGGCGTGCTGCGCTCGGCGGACGCCCTGCCCGGCCGGTCGGCGGAGACCATCGCGGATCTCAACGGGGCTCTCGGCATCGCCGATCTGATCAACCTGACCCCCGACCGCACCGGCCGCTTGGAAGTCCAGCGCAAGACCTGCTGCCTCGCCTTCACCCTCCCCCGCCCGAAGGTCTGCCAGGGCTGCTGCATCAAGTAACTGCCGGCAACCCCGCCGGTCACCGGGCTGCTGCCTCAGGTCACGCTGCTCT
>DASWMR010000605.1:0-4418 GCA_036399635.1 Actinoplanes sp.
CCGGGGACGACGCAGCCCGAGACGACGCGGCCCGGGGACGACGCAGCCTGAGACGACGCAGCCGGGGACGACGCGGCCGGGGCGACGCAGCCCGAGACGACGCAGCCCAGGGGCCGCCGCATGAGGAGCCACAGCCCGGGAATGCTGCGGCGCGGGACGTTCCCGCGCGGGAACGGCACCGCGGATGTTGCTGTGCCGGAGTCGGCAACTCGACCCTGCAGCCTCGGCTGGCCCGATGACCGTCGAGCAGAACAGCGGCATGCGCAAGATCACCGCGAGCTGGACCCCCGCCGGGTCGGGCCGCGGGTGTCCACACCACGGTGAGATCCGCCAGACACCCGGGACTGCGCGGTGCGGATCCACCGCGGTCGCTCGGACCCAGCCCGGAGGCTGCTGCGCTAGGGGGCTGCGGCCCCGGATGCTGCGGCGTGGGATGTTGCCGCGGAGTCGGCAGGGCGGATGTTGCTGGCGGAAGTGCGCAGTGCGGGCTGCTGTCGCGGGTTGCAGCGTAGGGGCCGCAGCCTGGGATGCCGTAGCGCGAGGGGCCGCGGCGCGCGACGCGGCTGGGCGAGGGCCAGCCGGGATGCCGTAGCGCGAAAGGCCGTGGGACGGGACTGGCCCGCCGGAGCTTATGAGGCTGCGGTGCGACGTGGCGTAGGTAACACCTGCGGGTGACCTTGAGCTGAAGGGCATGAGTGGTTTCACCCGGTTTGCGGCGCGTCGTCACTGTTTGCGAGGTTTTTGCGCTGAGCATGAGGCTGCGACCGGGCCTGAACGCCGGGAGGTTCGGGCGCGGTTTTGCCATCCCGGCTAGGGGAGCCCCCGTGACCCGTCCGCGGCTGCGTTCTACGCGTGTCGTTCATTCCAGAGCCGAGTCTGAGGAATCTACAGCGCGCCGACGCCGGCGTCGCTCGGCTGCGCGGTGGGTGGTGGGTGGCGCGCTCACGGTGCTCGCGTTCGGGGCCGGGGCGTTTGCGCTCACCGGTGGCGGTGATCGGACGCCGGCGGCTGCGGCGCAGGGGGTCGCGGCCGGCGGTGAGCGAGTGCTCGGTAGTGGCACCGCGGGTGCCTTCGAAGTTGGCGTGACGGGCAGCGAGTGCGGGCACACCGCGGTGGGGCCGGACGATCTGCGGCAGGTCGCGAAGGGCGAGTTTTGCCTGGTCAGCGTCGTTGTCAAGAACAACGGCGGGCAACCGGCGCTGCTTGACGGGGGCGCTCAGCAGGCGATCGACGTGGTCGGGCAGGTCTATCCGGTGTCGGACCAGGCCGCGGTCTTTCTGAACGACCAGCAGCCCAGCCTGCTCGATGAGGTCGGTGCGGGCGCGACCGTACGCGGGGTGTTGCCGTTTGATGTGCCGGCGGGTACGAAACTGTCGGCTCTGATGGTGCACGAGGCGATGGATGGTGCGGCCACCAGGGTGCCGTTTTCATGATCACGGGCAGATTTCAGAGATAGAAATCTGGCGATCGACACCTCAAAGCTCATTCTTTTCTGCATTGCGCTGGGGTGAATGTGTCAAATCGGCCGCGCGGCATTCGGAAAGTATGTTGGCATGGTCGACGGAATTATTGAGTTGTCCGGGTTCCCATTGCTGTCCGTCTAACGGGCAGAGAGTGCGTGGCTTGTGGTAATAGCCACGCCGACGGGATTCGCGCGAGTGCCCCGGGCCGATATCGGAGGCAACACTGCACCGTCCGTCCACGTGCCGGGCACTCACAGCGGGCGCTATTGCGCTGGCCACCATCGCCCCGGCCCTAGACCCAGTCGAGCATGCCGCCGCAGCCGTCCAGACAGCTCCGGCACTGCCCGAGCCGTCGAACACGGCAGCCGGCCACGACCTGCTCGCAGCACCGGCAGCCGCTTTGGAACCGGCCCGGACCGTACCCACCGTTATCTACCCCGGTGTCGCCTTCACCAATCGCGAGGCACCCCGGGAACTGGCCACCGAGCTTGCCGGCCGCGAGGAAGCCGCGTCGTTCGCCGACCGTGAGGAAGCCGCACTGCTGGCCGACCGCGAGATGGCCGCACAGCATGCCGACCGGGCGATGCTCGCCCAGCGGGCCTCCCGCGCGAACATCGGGCGTGCCACCAATGTCCGGCCGGCGGTCCGCCGCTCAACCGCCCTGCTCGCGCTCCACACGACGCGCGCCGCCAAGCTGTCGGCCGACCGCGAGATCGCGTCCCTGCGGGTCGGTGCTGACCGCGCGGCCACCGCCCAGCGAGTAGAGCGGGCCAGGCAGGTCCACACCACCCAGGCCGAGCGAGCCGGGCGGACCGAACGGGCCCAGCGGGTTGAGCAGACCGAGCGGGTCCAGCAGGCTCGACAGACCGAGCGGGTCCAGCAGGCTCGGCGGGCTGAGCGGGCTCAGCCGACCCGGAAGATCCGGCGGGCGGTACGCCGTTCGGTCGTCACCCGGCACGCCACAGCCCGCCGCGGGCAGCGCGTGATGGGGCTGGGCAACGGGATGACGGCCGTTGTCGCGTTCGCCCGCTCGCAGGTCGGCAAGCGTTACGTGAGCGGCGGTGAGGGACCCGGCGGATTCGACTGCTCGGGATTCACCAAGCGCGCGTACGCCCGGGTCGGATTGCGCCTCCCGCATTCCTCGACCGCACAGGCGGCCCGTGCGCGGGTAATCTCGCGCCGTGCGGCACGGCCCGGCGATCTGGTGATCGGATCCGGCCATGTGGGTATCTATATGGGCCGCGGGATGATGATCGACGCGGGTAACCGCCGGACCGGTGTGGTCTATCGCAAGCTCTATAACGGGCTGCGGGTTGCGCGGCTCTGAAACTTGAGCGGCCAGGCGACCAGGCCAAGGCACATTCACGAATTTCGGCGACGAAATTGCGCAGGTGATCCGGCGGTATCAGCCGTCCACGCGGCAAGTGGAAGGCTGATACCGCCCGTCAGGCGCGGGCGGGGCAGGGCAGCCCTCGGCCAGGTGGGTGGTGCACGCGGGCTGCAGGTCAGTTGGGTGCAGGGCAGCCGCCGCAAGGGGGGCAGGCCAGCCGTCGTCCAGCGCGGGGCAGAGCAGCCGTCGGTCAGGCTCGCGGCAGGGTGAGCCGGACTGTGGTGCCGACGCCCGGCTCGCTCTCCAGCTGCACGCTGCCGTGGTGCGCCTCGACGATCGACTTGACCACGGCCAGGCCCAGGCCGGGGCCCTGCACGGCGAGCACCTCCGCGGCGGAGCAGCGGTAGAACTGGTCGAAGACATGCGGCAGCTCGTCCCCGGCGATGCCGACCCCGGTGTCGGTGATGATGAGCTTGGGCTCGCCGTCGTTGCAGTGTGCGTCGACGGTGATCTCGCCGCCTTGGCCGGTGAACTTGATGGCGTTCACGACCAGGTGGTTCAGCGCCTGGGAAAGCCGCTTCGCGTCGCCGCGGGCCGGCACCGGGTTCTGGGTCCGGTCACTGAGCTTTACCTCTTTGTGGTCGGCCAACGGGCGGCATCCGCTGATCACCTGATGGGTGAGGTCGGCCAGGTCGAGCTCGGTCAGGTCGAGCCGTTCGACCTCGTCGGTCTGCCGAGCGGCCTGCAGCAGCTCCTCGATGAGGCGGAGCAGCCGGTCGGAGTTGCGTTCCATCACCGACAGGAACCGGCTCGAGGTCTCCGCGTCCACCTCCCCCTCAATGAGGATCTCCAGGTAACCGCGGATGGTGGCGAGCGGCGTACGCAGCTCGTGGCTCACGGTGGCGAGGAAGGAGTCCTTCATCCGGTCCAGTTGCCGCAACCGGTCGGCGATCTCGCCGGCGTGCCGCGCGTAGCGACGCAGCTCGAGCTGTACCGCGGCGTGCCGGGCGAGGCTGCGCAGGGCCCGGCGTTGCGACGCGGTGAGCACCCGGGGCACGTGGTCGACCACACAGACGGTGCCGACCGCGTGGGTGCCGTCCAGCACTACCGGTGCCCCGGCGTAGAACCGGATCCCGCTGCTCTCGGTGCTGACGAACGGGTTGTCGGCGAACCGGGCGTCCAGCCGGGCGTCCGGCACCTCGAGCAGCTCGTGCCCGTGGATCGTGTGCGCGCAGAAGGAGAGATCTCGGTGGGTCTCGTCGAGCGGGATGCCGACCTTGGCCTTGAACCACTGCCGGTCCGCGTCGACCAGGCTGACCAGCCCCATCGGCGTCCCGCAGATCTCGGACGCGAGCAGGGCGATGTCGTCGAAGTCTTCTTCCGGCGCGGTGTCGAGGACCCCTGCGTCGTGCAACGCTGCCAGCCGGGCCGCCTCGTCAGCGGGCAGCGGTGCCTTCATGCGTCGATGATCTCACCCGGGTTGCCCCGTTCGGCCCGGTTCAGCCCACACGGGCGCGCAAGGAAGGCGGCACGGGCGCGCAAGGAAGGCGGCACGGGCGCGCAAGGAAGGCGGCACGGGCGCGCAAGGAAGGCGGCACGGGCGCGCAAGGAAGGCGGCATGGGCG
>DASWMR010000606.1:0-4305 GCA_036399635.1 Actinoplanes sp.
CCGGCAGCCCATGCTGGCGGTCTCGGTGCGTATTGGTGAGCAGAGCAAGGGGGCTTCGGTGATCGTGGTGGGGGTGGGCTCACGGCGCGGTGTGTCCGTGGGGGAGCTGCGGGCGGCCGTCGATGCGGTGCTGGGCGAGGCGGGGCTCGGTCCGGGGGACGTGACAAGCCTGGCCACCATTGATCGGCGGGCCGGAGATCTGGGCGTACGGGAGCTGGTCCTTGATCTTGGGTGGCGGCTTGCCGGATGGTCTGCCGTGGAGCTTGCCCGGCAGGGGGTGCCGCATCCGAGCCCGGGCGTGGGCGCGGCGGTGGGGACGCCGAGCGTGGCGGAGGCCGCTGCGTTGCTGGCAGCCGGGCCCGGCAGCGAGCTGATCGTGCCGAAACGGGTGTTCCGGTGCGTCACGGCGGCGGTCGCGCGAGGGTCGATCGACACGTCCGGCTCGTAGGCTCCGGGCGGGTGGTCTGGGGCGACAGCTCGCTGGGCGGTCCGCCTCGGGCCGGGCCGGCGACGGCGTCAGACGGCCGGATAGGGCCACTCGTGCACGGGCCGGTTCTCGTGCATCAGCGGGAGGTACTGCCGGAGCATCTCGTGCAGTGCATTCTTCCGGTCCTGGCCGCCGGCCTCCAGCGCGTGCAACGTCTGCACCTGCCAGACCGCGCCGTTGCGATGGGTGAGGCACCGCTGCTCGATGATGCCGAGCAGCCGGTCACGCTCGCCGGGGGAGACGCCCCACTTCTCCAACCCCTGGTGGGCCATCGGCAGCAGCCGGCGCAGCACCAGCTCGGTCACCTGGATGTAACCCATCCCCGGCCAGAACACGCTGGCGTCGATCCCGTGGCGGGCGCAGGTGTGGAAGTTCTCCTCGGCCGCGCTGAAGCTCATCTGGGTCCACAGTGGCCGCTCCGCGTCGGCCAGGGTGCGGATCAGACCATAGTAGAAAGCCGCGTTCGCCATCGTGTCCACGACGGTCGGGCCGGCCGGCAGCACCCGGTTCTCCACGCGCAGGTGCGGGCGGCCCTTCACCACCGCGTAGATCGGCCGGTTCCACCGGTAGACCGTGCCGTTGTGCAGCCGCAGCTCGCTGAGCTCGGGCACCTCGCCACGGCCCAGGATCTCGGCCGGGTCGAGGTCGTCGCAGATCGGCAGTAGCGCCGGGAAGTACCGGACGTTCTCCTCGAACAGGTCGAACACGCTGGTGATCCAGCGCTCGCCGAACCACACCCGCGGGCGTACCCCCTGGGCCCTGATCTCCTCGGAGCGGGTGTCAGTGGCCTGCTCGAAGAGCGGGATCCGGGTCTCGCGCCACAGTTCGCGCCCGAACAACAACGGCGCATTCGCGCCGAGCGCCACCTGCACCCCGGCGATCACCTGGGCGGCATTCCAGTACGCGGCGAACTGCGCCGGGCTGACCTGCAGGTGGAACTGGGTGCTGGTGCAGGCGGACTCCGGCGCGATCGTGTCGGTGGTGACCACGAGCCGGTCCACCCCGTCGATCCGGATGTCCAGATCCTCGCCCCGGGCCGCGAAGATCTGCTCGTTCAACAACTTGTAGCGCGGGTTCGCCGACAGTGCGTCCTCGGTCAGGTGCTCGCGGCGCAGGGTCGGCAGGATGCCGATCATCACGGTGTGCGCGCCCACCTTGCGGGCGTTCTGCTCCGCGCTGTTCAGGCTCGCCCGCAGCGACCGTTCCAGGTCGGCGTTCTCGTCCCCGGCCAGCCGCCGCGGCGGCACATTGCTCTCGATGTTGAACTGGCCGAGCTCGGTCTGGAAGTCCGGATCCGCGATGGCGCCGAGCACCTCGGCGTTACGCATCGCCGGATCGGCCTTGTCGTCGATCAGATTGAGCTCGATCTCCATGCCGGTCAGCGGCCGCTCGAACTCGAACCGCGACTCCCGCAGCATCGCCGCGAACACGTCCAGACTCCGCCGGATCTTGTGCCGGTATTTGGCCCGATCCTCTCGGGTGAAGTTGGTCTGCTCCACTTCCTCGCCCATCGCACACCACCTCACTCGAGACAACTCAACCTCGCACACCGCTGCGGCCCGCGCCAGGCAACTCCGAGGCGTGGGACCCGGGCGGCCGGATCTGCCGCAGCGGTACCCCGCCGGCCCTGTTTTCATCCGGGATGCGCGGCGGGTCACCGAGGGCGAGGCGCTACCTCAGCCAGAACGCCGTCAATGCGACGAGCACCGTGAACCCGAGGGCGGCCTGGATGAGCATGGCCGGGCCGAGGTGCGACCACATCGTCGGGATTCGCGGGGTGAGCGGCTGCATCGTGGTCAGGTTGACCACCTGCACGAGGCGCACCGGAAGAGCCGGATCCTTCTGTACGCAGGTGGACAGCTGCACAAGATCACCTCGGTGCAGGGCGGACTGCGGCAGGTGGCCGTGCATCTCGGCCTCGTACATCTGCCCGAGGTCGTCGCGGACGCGCACCGGGGTCACCAGGAACTCGGGACCCTTCTTCAGCTCCTTGAAGCTGCGCCGGCTGGGCCGCATCCGCAACAGTGAGCCGATCATCTGCGCGACGGCGGCGGCGGTGAAGACCAGCATCAACAGCGGCTGCCGGACCTTCACCTCCCGGGTGTACGAGGCCTGGTAGCCGGCAAACCGGCCGGTGATGACGGGCGTGGCGTGCCGGAGGATCTGCTCGCGGTAGAGCTCGACGTCATCCATGGGGATCACCTCCTGGGGTATTCCTATGGTACGGAGAGCGACTAGCCATGTGCCGCGAGTGAATACAGGTGAACGTTAGCCATCTGCGAACACGTCGTTGGACGACTTGCCGGAAGTTGCCCGCCCCCGCCCCCGCCTCGCCCCTGCCCCCGCCCCTGGCACCGCCCGCCTGGCCCTCTGTCGCCTCGTGAGGTGCCAACGGCCTCACTGTCACCGATCTGGCGAAAATCGCGCGAATCGCCACGCGGGGCGGTGAACTTGATCTCGGACCGTGTGACGCACGGCCCGGTGGCGGATGGGGGCAGGAAACAGTGGCACCGAAGCAGGCGATCGTGAACCCGGAGAGCGTCCTGGCACGCACCGCCCGGGAGGTCCTCGAGGCGCACGCCGGCGGGCGCGGGCCGGGCGACGGATGGACCATCTGCCCGCTCTGCGGCGAGCGGCTGCCGTGCGAGACCGGCCGGTCCGCCGCCGAGGTGCTGATCGCCGCCGGGCTGGCCGAGTCGTCCGGCCTCGTCTCCGCGTCCCGCCACGGCATCGGCCCCGTTCCGGCAGCACCGGGCGGCGCGCCGTGGTCCGCCGCGGCACAGGCAGCCGCCTCCCCGCTGTCGTCCCCGCTGTCGTCCCCGCTGTCTTCGTCGTGGGGCACCGGGGAACCGGTCCAATCCGGCGCCTGGGTGGCGCCTGAGGCGCCGGGGAACTCGTCCTGGAGTGCGCCGTCCTGGGACGCCTCCTCGCCCGGTGCCGAGGGCACTTCCACTTGGCAGGCGCCGCCGCCCGGGTCGGGCGGCGGCTCACCGTCCTCCGCCGGATCCGCGCCGGGCTCCCCGGGCGGGCCCGCGTCGTGGGAGTCGTCGCCGCTGGACGCGCCGAGTGGGTCGTGGACCGCGCCCGTGGCGGCGTCGCCTTCCGGGCCGGCGGCCGGCTCATCCTGGGCACCGCTCGACGAGGCGTCGACCGGCGCCCCCCGGGCTTCCTCGTGGCAGACGCCGGAGGGGGCTTCCGCTGCCGGCCAGCCGGGGGCCGCCGGTCCGGCCGCCCCGCCCGCCTGGGCCGGGCTGACTCCGTCGGCCGATCCGTTGGGTGCCCCGCCGGCATCCATGGCGGGTGGCTACTCCACACCCGCTCCGGGCGACGACCCGGCGCTCTATGCGGACCGGACCGGAGGGCCGTCGGCAGGCGGCGGCGTTCCCGGCGGTCCCGGCACGATCGGTGTGTCGTTCCTTCCTTCGGAAGCGGGCCTCGGCCCGGCCTCCGAGCGGGCACCGTCCGTTTTGGACTCGCCGACCGACTCGCCGTCGCCGTTCCTCGTGGGCAGCGACCAACCGGCAGGCCTGACCTTTTCGCCACCTTCGTCGGCGCTGCCGCCCGGGCCCCCGAATCGCACCGAGGACCTTCCCGGATCAGGTGCCGCCACCGGGAACCAGGGCGCGCCGGCCGGCTTCGACGATGCGCCGACCGGAAGGCACCCGGCCAGCGCGGCGCCGGACGCGTCCGGCCCCGGCGCGGGACGCACCAACCTGTCCGGACCGACATCCGGCGCCGGACCGATCGGCGTGGCAGCTGCGGCGCCGATCGCCGACCCGGTCGGCCCGGCAGGTCGTCTCTCCGGACTGACGCAGGCG
>DASWMR010000607.1:0-4730 GCA_036399635.1 Actinoplanes sp.
CCGCCGACACCCTCGCCGCCGACCAGCTCGGCCCCCGCCGCGGCAGCATCTTCCGGGTGCCGCCACGCGCGGTGTGGATGGAGGCCGATTTCGGCAACGCCAACCGGCTCTGCCGGGAGCTCACCGGGGCCGGGCTCAGCCGGCAGTCGTGGGCACTGCGCCCCAAGCTCCTCGAGGCGAACGCGATCTGGGAACGGCACCCGGGCCTGCTGTTCGAGGCACACCCCGAGGTCTCCTTCCGCACGATGGCGGGCGAGCCCCTGCAGTACGCCAAGAAGACGTGGACCGGCCAGGCCCGCCGCCGCGAGCTGCTGGCCCGCAACGGCATCGTGCTGCCCGACCAGATCGGCCCGGCCGGCCAGGCCCCGCCGGACGACATCCTGGACGCCGCGGCGGTGGCCTGGTCGGCACACCGGATGGCCACCGGCATGGCACTCAGCCACCCCAGCCCCCCAGAGGACAACGAGGGCGCCAAGATCGCCATCTGGTACTAGGGCTTGTTTCAAAAGGGATGATTCGGCCCTAAGCGGACATTTCTCGCGCGATCTCGCGGGCCCGGTCGCGGGCGGCGGCCAGTGCGGCCAGGAACGCCGCCCGCAGGCCGTGCTCCTCGAGCTCACGCAGCGCCGAGGCGGTGGTGCCGGCCGGCGAGGTGACCGCCTCGCGCAGGCGCCCCGGCTCCTGGCCGGAGTCGCGCAGCATCACGGCCGAGCCGACCGCGGTCTGCACGCTCAGCTCGCGCGCCACGTCGCGGGGCAGGCCGAGCATGATGCCGGCGTCGACCATCGCCTCGACCAGCAGGTAGAAGTAGGCCGGGCCGGAACCGGAGAGCGCCGTCACGGCGTCCTGCTGGCTCTCCGGCACCCGCATCGTGCGGCCCAGCGGCTGGAAGATCTCCTCGGTGAGGGCCAGGTGCTCGTCGGTGGCGAACGACCCCGGCGAGATCACCGTCATCGCCTGGTCGACCAGCGCCGGAGTGTTGGTCATGACCCGCACCACCGGGATCCCGCCGGGCAACCGCTCGGTGAAGAAGCTGGTCGGCAGGCCGGCGCAGAGCGACACCACCAGCTTGCCCGGGGGCACCTTCATCCCGAAGTCGTTGAGCAGCTTCGCCGCGTCCTGCGGCTTCACCGCGATCAGCAGCACGTCGGCCTGGGTGATCGCGGTCAGGTTGAGCACCGGGCGGATGCCGTAGCGCTCGGCCAGCTCGGAGGCGCGCTCCGGGCGGCGGGTGGTGGCCAGCAGCTGCTGGGCCGGCCAGCCGGACCGCAGTAAACCGGAGAGGACCAACTCGCCGAGCTTGCCGGCGCCGATCACGGCGACACTGTGCTGGGTCATTACGGCCTCTCGCTCAACTCTTCAGGAAACAAACAGGGGACGGCCGTCGGCCGCCCCCTGGTGTCCCAAACGCCGGCTCAGCTGCCGAAGAAGACCTCGGCCTCTTCGTAACGCGAGAGCGGGACGGTCTTGAGCTCACCGGTGCCCTCGATCAGCGGCACCCGGACGATGTCGGTGCCTCGCAGCGCCATCATCTTACCGAAATCACCCTCGTGGACGGCGTCGATCGCCTGCAGACCGAACCGCGTGGCGAGCACCCGGTCGAACGCCGACGGCGTGCCGCCGCGCTGGATGTGACCGAGGACGACCGTGCGGGCCTCCTTGCCGGTCTTCTCCTCCAGCTGCTGGGACAGCCACTGGCCGATGCCGCCGAGGCGGACGTGGCCGAACGCGTCGAGCTCGGTGTTCTGCAGCGACATCTGGCCCTCGAGCGGCTGCGCGCCCTCGGCGACCACGACGATCGGCGCGTACTCGACCTGGAAACGCTTGGTGACGTAGGTGGCCACCTGCTCGACGTCGAAGTTGCGCTCCGGCAGCAGGATCACGTTCGCGCCGCCGGCCAGGCCGGCGTGCAGCGCGATCCAGCCCGCGTGCCGGCCCATGACCTCGACGACCAGGGTGCGGTGGTGCGACTCGGCGGTGGTGTGCAGCCGGTCGATCGCCTCCATCGCGATGTTCACGGCGGTGTCGAAGCCGAACGTGAAGTCGGTGGCGTTCAGGTCGTTGTCGATCGTCTTGGGCACGCCGACCACGTTCACGCCGAGGTCGTTGAGCTTGGTCGCCACGCCCAGGGTGTCCTCGCCGCCGATCGCGACCAGCGCCTCCACGCCCTGCTCGGCGAGGTTCGCCTTGATCCGCTCGACGCCGCCCTCGATCTTGAACGGGTTGGTCCGCGAGGAGCCCAGGATGGTGCCGCCGCGCGGGAGGATGCCGCGCACCTCGGCGATTCCGAGGGGCTTAGTCAGGCCCTCCAGCGGGCCTTTCCAGCCGTCCCGGAAGCCGACGAACTCGTGACCGTACGCGGCGACGCCCTTGCGGACCACCGCCCGGATCACCGCGTTGAGACCGGGGCAGTCGCCGCCTCCGGTGAGCACGCCGATACGCATGTTTTGCTCGTCCTCCCTGATGGGGTTGCGAGATGCAGATGGCCCGTCGAGCCCCAGGGAGCACTGAGTTGTCTCAGAACAGAGGTCGGCAGCGTTGCCGGGCCCGGGGCGGGCCGCAAGCGCACTGTAGCTGCCGTTCCTCCGACGGGCGAAAGCGCCCCGGTCCGGTTTGGCGTGTCGCCGCCGGCCTACCCTCAGCCTAGACATTCCGGTCAGTGCCCGAGTCGCCCGTCGGTGAATCCCTAACGGGTGACCGTCTCGTTCGCGCGTAGGCGGGGCTCAGCCGCCCAGCACCTTCCAGCGGGCGAGGTTGTGCCGCGCGTCGACCAGCGCGTCGTGCCGGCCGGCCATCGTGGGCAGCGTCGGGCGACCGCGGTCGTCCCAGAGCTGGCGCAGGTCTTTGGTGAAACGCGGGATGTCCCGCGGCAGCGCCGGCATGGCACCCCACAGCTGGGCCAGCGCGACGTGGTCGTACGCCGCGTACCACGCCCAGAGCTCGATCTCCTCGGAGCGGCCGCGGACCGGCTCGCCGAGGAACTCGTAGAGGTCGTCGCGGATCTGCTCGCGCGAGCGCCAGGCCTTGTCGGAGGGCGAGGGCAGGCGGTCGAGGACGTTGCGGCGGACCCAGGGGATCGCCCGCGTCTCGTCGAACTCGGTGCTCACCGCATAGAACTCGCGGCCGTGCTCGTCGACCACGCCGATCGAGACCAGGTCGATCGTGCGCCCGTCCTCGATGAACTCGCAGTCATAAAAGTAGCGGTACCCCATCCGACCTCCCTTACCACCTCGCGTGCCGATCATCCTTGCCCATCGTCATCCCGACATCGTGCCCAGGGCCTTCCGCGCTCGCCGCAACGCCTCCGTGCGGCCCAGTCGGGCGGCCCGGTCCGCCAGCACCGCCCAGCGCAGCCGCAGCAGGACCGGCAGCGCGGCGTGCAGCTCGTCCGCGTCCACCGGGCCGGCGGCGAGGTATCCGTCGATCAACTCGGTCGCGTGCGCCGGCCCGCCGGCGTAGACGATCGCGGCGGCCACGTCGTAGGCGAGCGGCCCCAGCCCACTCGCCCCGCAGTCCAGCAAGCCTGCCCGCCCGGTGCTCGGATCGACCACGAACCCGGCCGGCGCCGGGTCACCGTGCAACACCCCGTAAGTAAGCCGGTCGGTGACGGTCAGCCGGGTGGTGGCGGTGACCGCCTCCGCCACCGCGTCGCGCAGCCAGGGTTCGACGGCCAGGTGGGCAGCGTCCGGGTCGGGCAGCCGCCAGGGGCGCAGGCCAGGGTGGTGGAAGCCCTGCAGGGCTTCGTGGACGGCGCCGAGGCGGTCGCCCCACCACTGCTGGTCCACCGGGTCGCCGCCCTCCAGCCCGCGGCCGGGCACCCGGCGCAGCACGGCCAGGGCGCCGGCCGCGAGCTGCACGGTCAGGCCGCCGCCCAGGGTGCGCACCGGCTCGCCGGCCAGGATCTCCCGGCCTCGCAGGTGCTCGGCCGCGGCCAGGCCCGCCTCGACCGGCAGCCGGGTGGACGTCTCGCTGAGCCGGACCACGTACCGGTCCGGCCCGGCGCTCACCTCCCAGCCCCGGGACATCACCGCTTCGGGCAATGCGGTGATCTCGAGGGGGACCAGATGCCACTGGTCCCGCAAGGTCGATCGAACAAGGTCGTCATGCGGCACCGCGGGATTATCACGGCAGAACCGATAAATGCGACGGACATGCTGGGCGACAGCTACCCAAGGCATCGAGAGGTTTACAGATAGCGACCGGCGCGACATGATCCTATGAGACCGTCGCGGCAAACTTGCGCGGAAATAGCGCTCGTCGGTTGCTTCGTGCTAAGAGTGATCGTTCGCGTCGTGGGGCCGGCGCCGGCCGGCTAACTGTCGACGCCGCCCCCACCGGGGGAGGGATAACGCCGTGGACCATCGCATGCCGGACCCCGGCGACGCACTCACCGGCGTGGACATGTTCGCCGGTCTCGAGCCGGACGTCCGGCAGCGGGTCGCCGCCGCCGCGGTGCCCCGCACGTACCGCAAAGGACAGATCCTCTTCGTCGAGCACGACCCCGGCGAATCCCTGATCATCCTGAAGCGAGGCGCGGTGGCGATTTTCCGCACCGCACCGACCGGCGAGCGCGCGGTGCTGACCGTGGTCCGGCCGCCCGACGTGCTGGGCGAGGTGTCCCTTCTGGACGCTTCCACCCGCAGCACCTCGGCCGAGGCGATCGAGGACTGCCAGGCGCTGACGTTGTCCCGCGCCGCCTTCATGGACCTGGTGCATTCCAACCCCCGCAG
>DASWMR010000608.1:0-2063 GCA_036399635.1 Actinoplanes sp.
CGAACGCCACCGTGCGTCCGCTGCTCTACCGACGGCGTGGAGAGGACCGCAAAGCGGTCACCCGACTCGACCCTGTGCAGTTCGAAGACCTGCACAAAACCAACGCATCGAAGGTCCACCGTGCGGCCTACCGCAAGGCCACCGAACCGACGACACCCCAGTACCGGGCGACGTCGCTGTTCGACCTCGCCGGAAAGGACACGCACTGATGACTACCTCCAACAACACCCGCGAACCCGACGCCCCGACGACGACAAGCTACGTCTACTTCGTCGCGATCCAGTTCTTCCGCAACGGCGGTCTCGGCTTCACCAACTGCGAGATCCCGCTGGCCGCGAAGGTCACCGGCCTCGCGGACATTCAGATGCTGGAGAAGCACTTCCGGTCGGAAGGCTTCGACAGCGCCCTGGTCATGGGCTACAACCTGCTGCGTACTGAGCAGGTACGCCGATGATCAACCCAACCCATAACGGCCCGACCGGTGAGCCGAAACTTGCTGCGATCGCCTCCTGGGCGGTCCTGGCGGCCTCGTTCGCCTTGTCGGCCTCGACCTGGATCGCGATGGCGGTCCTCGCCGGATTCACCGCTGCCGCAACACTTCCGGCCATCGACGTCACCCTGAAGGTGGCGTGGCTGATGCCGGTCGCCATCGACGGATACGTCGTCGTCGCCCTGGTGCTGTGGATGTCTCCGGTCCCGGCAACGGTCGCCGAGTTCGCCAAGAAGAACACCTACGGTGCAGCGGGCATCGGCATCGTCGCCCAGTCCGCGTACCACCTACTCGCGATCCAATCCGAAACCAACGAACTATGGCGTGTGGTCCTGGCCGCGTTCGTCGGGGCTCTGCCTCCGGCCGTCGCCGCCCTGGCCGTGCACATGCGCGCCCTGATCCGCCGCGAGACCGACCGCACCGCGGCCGACGCCTCCGGCACCGCACCGGCGACCACCCCGGTGCACACCACACCACCCGTGCCCACCCCGGCCCCGACCCCCATCACGGTCCCGGCCCCAACCCTGCCCGCCGTCTCAACGCCGAGCATCACCGCACCGCGACCGGCGGACACCGCGAAGCCGACCGAGGCCCCGGCATTGACGCCGGAATCCGTGCCGGCTATCCGGACCGACCTCATGCCGACCCCGGCCGAGGTTGCCGTCCGGGTCACCCCGAGCCCGACGAAGGTTCCGCTGCGACCGACCGCCACTCGGCCGGCTGCTGGCACCTCCAAGCCCCAGCCCCGCAAGACCGCGCCGACCACACCGGCGCAGCCGCCGGCCGCTTCCGCCGCAGACACCCCTGTCACCGAGCCGAAGCCCGCACAGCTGCCCCTGCCGTTGCCCGTCGACCCGGCCCTACTGGTCAAGGCCCGCGAGATCGCCACGCAGTACCGCACCGAACATGGCACCCCGATCACCGCGAACCAGCTCGCCGCCCGCGCACGGGTGAACACCGAACAGGCCACCCAGGCCCTGGCCGTGCTCAACCTCGGCCCGGACAGCCCCACCACAGAAATCCCGACCGTCAACGGCACGCCCGTCAAGGCCACCCGCTGACACGTCTCGCCGATTGAGCGTCGTGCCCGAAACACACCTTGTTTCGGGCACGGCCCCGGCCGACGAGCCGACCCCGCCCTCACCAAGGAGAACCGCTGCCGTGACCGTCTACGTTGACAACTACCGCTGCCCCACCACCGTCGGCCGCCTGCCCGGCCGGTGGTCGCACCTCACCGCCGACACCCCCACCGAATTGCAGACCTTCGCCGCCCGGCTCGGTCTACGACCGGCCTGGTTCCAAGCCCGCTGCCGGTACGCCACCTGCCCGGCCCCCGACGGTGTCTGCGTCCACTACCACTACGACGTCGTCGACACCATGCGCACCCGCGCCATCCGCGCCGGTGCCATCCCCATCGACATCCGCGACTTCGGCGCCCTCATCACCGCCCGCCGTACCGCCGCCCGGCAGATGTCGGAGGCGGTCCGATGAACCGACCCACCATCACACCTCGGGAGGACACGGCCGCCAACACACCCGACATGTTCCTGCCCGTCACGTCACCGCACGTCGC
>DASWMR010000609.1:0-4932 GCA_036399635.1 Actinoplanes sp.
TGGGTGCCGTCGAGGTCCGACCAGGAGAGCATCTCCCCGCCGATCAGGGTGGTCATCGGGTCAGCACTCCGGTCAGCTCGAAATCGGGATCTTCACGCAGGGACGGCCAGCCGAACACGCGGCGCAGCTCGGCGGGGGGCAACAGGCGGTCGGCACCCAGTTCGGCGACGGCGATGCGGCGGGCCACGTCGAGGTCGAGGCGGGCGCCGTGCAGGTCCGCCCACTCCCGGACGATCCGCGCCTGACCTCCGAACGCGGACTTCTCGCGCTCCAGCTGCATCGGGTCGCCGTAGACCGCGGGTGCGCACCCGGCCAAGGTGCCGTAGAGGACGGCGCTGCACAACCGGTTCGAAGCCACCCGGGCGTGCCGGCGCTGCTCGGCGAGCTGCCTGTGCAGGAAGCCGGGATCGAGGTCGCGCCACCAGCCGCCGCGGTAACCGTGGCAGATCACCCGGAAGCCGGCCCGTTCGTAGCGCTGCCGCAGCCGCCGCGACCGGTACTCCTGCCAGTACAGGCAGACCGTCACCGGGCCGGGCTCGGTGCGCCGGATCTCGGCGATCAGGCCGTCGTGGTCGCCGACCACGTGCTGGCCCTCCCAGCCGTGGAACGGATACCAGATCGTGCCCTCGCGGGCGCTCTCGCCGGGCGGTTCGGGCTCCAACGCCAGCAGGTACGCCCAGGGGGCGCCCACCACGTACACGTCCCGTCGGCCCAGTGACCAGGCCCGTCGGCGTACCCGTTCGGACCAGACGAACTTCGCGACCCCCGGCACGAACTCGTGATCGGGCGCCAGGCCGTCCCCGATGTTCCAGCCGTGCTGAAGATAGCCCTGGATCCGGGGCGGGTCGGTGCCGTCCAGGCCGCAGTAGCGGGCCAGCACGTGCGAGTGACCGTAGTAGTGGTTGGCGTGGTGCACGACCCATCTCATACTCCTCAGGCGTCCGGAGGGCGAACGGCGGGTGTCCGGCAGGCGACGGCCAGGCCGCGACGGCCTGGCCGAACCGGTGTGCTATGTTTGGGGCAGCTGGACTTCCGGATGTGGCGTTTCCTTCGCCCCCGTCGTCCCCCTCATTCGGCCGAGCGTCTCCGATTCGAGAGAGTCAGACCTAAGAGAGTCAGACCCGAGAGAGTCAGACCCGGCGCGTTTCTCCCACCACAGGCCCGCACGCCTGCCGGTGTTTCCCCCTAGCCGGGTCGGCATTTCCCGGCCATCCGAGGAGTCCCACATGGCAGAACTCTCCACCCGTACATCCAGAACACGGCGGCGGCCCGCGTCCGCCGCAGCCGCCACGGTCACCGCCCCCGCCGCCGACGTCGCGGTCGACGCCCTGCTCGACATCGTCGACGACCGGGCCTGGCTGCGCGCCGACGGCTACCTGCCCGGCCCCGACGACATCGCGGTGGCCACCAACCAGCTCCGCCAGCTCGGCCTGCGCCGCGGCGACCGGGTCACCGGCTTCGCCCACCTCACCGGCAACCGCAAGCCGGCCACCCTGCAGGTCGAGGCCATCAACGGCCGCCCGCCCGGCCGCCGGCCCGACTTCTACGAGCTGACCGCCCTCTACCCGCAGGAGCGCCTGCGCCTGGAGACCGGCCCGCAGCCGCTCACCACCCGGGTGATCGACCTGCTGATGCCGATCGGCAAGGGTCAGCGCGCCCTGGTGGTGTCACCGCCGAAGGCCGGCAAGACCACGGTGATGCAGCAGATCGCGAACGCGGTCGCCGAGAACAACCCGGAATGCCACCTCCTGGTGGTGATCGTCGACGAGCGCCCCGAGGAGGTCACCGACATGCAACGCACGGTGCGGGGCGAGGTGATCGCGGCGACCTTCGACCGGCCGCCGCAGGAGCACACCGCCCTGGCCGAGCTCGCGATCGAGCGGGCCAAGCGCCTCGTCGAGCTCGGGCACGACGTAGTCGTCCTGCTCGACGGCCTCACCCGCCTCGGCCGCGCCTACAACCTGGTGGCGCCGGGCCGCGGGCGGACGCTCTCCGGCGGCCTCGACTCCGCGGCGCTGTACCCGCCCAAGCGTTTCCTCGGCGCCGCCCGCAACATCGAGAACGGCGGCTCGCTGACCATCATCTCCACCGCCCTGGTGGAGACCGGCTCGGCCATGGACACGGTGATCTTCGAGGAGTTCAAGGGCACCGGCAACGCCGAGCTGAAGCTGGACCGCGGCCTCGCCGAGGCCCGCCAGTTCCCGGCCATCGACATCAACTCCACCGGCACCCGCCACGACGAGGCCCTGCTCTCGGTGGCCGAGCGGGCCGTGGTCACCCGGCTGCGCGGAGCCCTGTCCGGCTCGGGCAGCCGCGAGGCGATGCAGCAGCTGCTCGAGCAGCTGCGCGGCACGAAGACGAACTTCGAGTTCCTCCGCCGGATGTCCACCAACCTGAACGCCTGAACGCCGGCGCTACTGCGCTTCGGGGTGCGCGGCCAGCCACTGGGCGACCGCCGGGTCGGATGAGCTGAGGCGCTCGGCCTCCTCCCCCGCGGTGCAGGTCAGCAGCGCGACCGTCACCTCGTCGGCGTGCCGGGCGACGATCCGAACGATGCCGCCCGCGTCGACCCACCGTCGCAGCACCCGCACGTCGTCGCTCTCCGCGGTGCTCGCCATGCCCTGTCTCCTCTCGTCGCGGTCGTCAATGCGAGATGTGTGCGTCATGTGCGCGACCCGCCACACCGCGTACGGCATCCTAGGAACCTGGTATGTTTGTTCCACCTCGCAACCTGCCGAACATCAGCCGTTAGTGTCGCTCTACCGACCCATGTAGATCTATCCAACGGCCGCCTCGGCGACCGAAGATTGCGGGATGGGGCGGGTGCCTACCCCGCCAGGAGGCATCCGCCCCGCAAACCCCACTCAATGCACAAATCGGCCCCTGGGCTACGCAAATCGGGCTCAGTGCGACTCGCGGGCCACTTGATCGCCGCTCGAGCCGACCAGGAAATCCAGGTCCGCTCCGGTGTCGGCGCCGAGCACCGTGTCCACATACAACTTCTCCCACCCGCGCGCCGGACGGGCCAGCGCCGCGATCATCGCCGCGGACGGCGGGCGCGCGTCGAGATCCACCCCCTCGGCCTCGATTCGGCGGGCGGGCACGTCGAGCACCACCCGGTCGCCGGTCCGCAGCCGGGCCAACGGGCCACCCGCGGCCGCCTCCGGCGCCACATGCAGAACCACCGTCCCGTACGCCGTGCCGCTCATCCGCCCGTCGCAGATGCGCACCATGTCGCGTACCCCCTGTGCCAGCAGTTTCGCCGGAAGCGGCAGGTTGGCCACCTCCGGCATGCCGGGATAGCCCCTGGGTCCGCAGCCGCGCAGCACCAGCACGGTGTCGGCGTCCACCTCGAGCGCCGGGTCGTCGATGCGCGCGTGATAGTCCTCCACCGAGTCGAAGACGAGCGCCGGCCCGGTGTGCCGGAGCAGCTCGGGCGTCGCCGCAGCCGGCTTGATGATCGCGCCGTCCGGGGCGAGGTTGCCGCGCAGCACGGCGATCCCGGCGTCGTCGCGCAACGGGCTCGACCGGGCGCGGATCACCTCCGGATCCCAGATCTGCGCGTCGCGCAGCGAGTCGACGAACGGTTCGCCGGTCACCGTCACCGCTGCCGGGTCGAGCAGGTCGGCCACCTCGCGCATCACGGCGGCGAGGCCGCCAGCGCGGTGCAGGTCTTCCATCAGGTGCCGGCCGGCCGGTTGGAGATCAACCAGCAGCGGTACGCCGGCGCCGACGCGATCGAAGTCGTCGAGCGAGAGCGGCACCCCGAGACGGCCGGCGATGGCCAGCAGGTGGACCACCGCGTTCGTCGAGCCGCCGAGCGCGGCCAGGGCGACGATCGCATTGCGGAACGACCCGGCGGTCAGCACCTGGGCCGGTCGCCGGCCGGCGCGCACCATCTCGACGGCGAGCCGGCCGGTCTCGTGTGCGCGGGCGAGCAGCCGGCTGTCCGGGGCGGGCAGGCCGGCGGTGCCCGGCAGGGTCATCCCCAGCACCTCGGCGAGCAACCCCATCGTCGACGCGGTGCCCATCGTGTTGCAGTGCCCGCGGCTGCGGATCATCGAGGACTCCGAGTCGAGGAACGCCGCTTCGGTGAGCGTGCCGGCGCGTACCTCCTCGGAGAGCCGCCAGACGTCGGTGCCGCAGCCCAGCGGCACCCCGCGGAAGGTGCCGGTGAGCATCGGCCCGCCCGGCACCACGACCGCCGGCAGGCCCACCGAGCAGGCCGCCATCAGCAGCGAGGGAATGGTCTTGTCGCAGCCGCCGAGCAGCACCACGCCGTCCACCGGGTTGGCCCGCAGCATCTCCTCGGTGGCCATCGCGGCCATGTTGCGCCAGAGCATCGCGGTCGGCCGGACAAGCGTCTCGCCGAGCGACACCACCGGCAGGTTGAGCGGCACCCCGCCGGCTTCCCACACGCCCTGCTTGACGTGCGCGGCGACCTCGTCGAGGTGACTGTTGCACGGCGTCAGATCGGACGCGGTGTTGGCGATCGCGATCTGCGGCCGCCCCTGAAAGGCGTCGGTGGGCGCGCCGCGGCGCATCCAGGCCCGGTGGATGTACGCGTTCCGGTCGTCGCCCGCATACCAGGCGTCGCTGCGCAGGGCCGCCATGGTCAACCTTCCGGTTATCTGAACGCCGGTCTAGCATGTGAAACGCCATGGACGTTACCCCCCGATCGGCCGTTACCCGAAGGTCGGCGCGGCGGAATGGGGCGGCGCCGTGCTCGAGCGTCGGCGCGCCCGGCCTCACCACGCCGGTCCAGCGCCGCACCGGCTGTTATCACCACCACCGCTCCCGCTGGGCTGCCGTTCGGCGCGTGGGGCGGCCTTCAGCAGGAGGAAACATGCAGTTGATGCGGATCGGGCCGGCCGGCGCGGAACGGCCGGTCGTGCGGGTCGACGAGGAGGCGTACGTCGAGGTGTCCGATCT
>DASWMR010000610.1:0-5674 GCA_036399635.1 Actinoplanes sp.
GCCGAGCACGCCACCACGCCGCTGCCGATGCTGTGGTTCTACGGCCCCGAGACGCTGGCCTATATGCTGTTCGGCATGGCAGCGCTGCGCAGCGGCATGCTCCGCGGCGGCTCCCCGGACCAGTGGTGACCGCCGCGCGCGGGCACCCCCTCGACAATCAGGAGCTCAGATGAGCGTGGAAACCTCCGCCGACCGGCACCAGTTCAACTGGCTGCTCGGCAACTTCGTGCAGCACACCGACGGGGTACGCGACGCGGTCGCGGTCTCCTCCGACGGTCTGCTGATCGCCGGCTCGGACGGGCTGAGCCGGGACGACGCCGACCACCTCGCCGCGATCGTGTCCAGCCTGGCCGGGGTGGCCCGCAGCGCGTCCCGGCGCTACGAGTTCGACGGGCTGAAGCTGATCATGATCGAGATGCGGCGCGGCTTCCTCGTCGTGTCGGTGATGGCCGGTGGCAGCTGCCTCGGGGTGGTGGCCGGCGGCGACAGCGACGTCGGCCTGATCGGTTACGAGATCTCCCGGCTCGCCGACCGGTTCGGCGCGCTGCTCACCCCCGAGCGGATCTCGGAATCACGGCAGCACCTGCGGCGATGACCCGGAACTGGTGGGTGCCGGAGCAGTATCCGGAGCCGGCCCGCAGCGAGCCGGCCGGCGAGGACCTGTTCCTGCGGCCGTTCGTGCTCACCGGCGGGCGCACCCGGCCGCAACACGACGGGCTGCGGATCGAGAGCCTGTTGCTGACCGACCCGGCCGCGCGGACGGCGTCGTTGCGCTTCGAGGCCCGCCGGATCGTCGAGCTGTGCCACACGGCGCGGTCGATCGCCGACCTGGCGGTGGCCCTGCGGGTGCCGCTCGGCGTGATCCGGGTGCTCGTGGCCGACCTGTTGAGCGAGGGGCACCTGCGCGTCGGGGACCAACCCGGCGAGCTGCCCCTCGCCTTGATCGAGAGGATCAGAGACCGTGTCAGGGCGCTTTAACGAGCCGGCCACGTTGCCGCCGATCGCCGTGAAGATCGTCGTCAGCGGCGGCTTCGGGGTCGGCAAGACCACCTTCGTCGGCGCGATCTCCGAGATCGAACCCCTGGTGACCGAGGCGGCGATGACCGAGCGGTCGATCGGCGTCGACGACACCTCGGCCGTCTCCGGCAAGACCAGCACCACGGTGGCGCTCGACTTCGGGCGGATCACCCTCGACGACACCCTGCTGCTCTATCTCTTCGGCACCCCGGGGCAGGACCGGTTCGCGTTCCTCTGGGACGACCTGGTCGACGGGGCGCTCGGCGCCGTGGTGCTGCTCGACACCCGTCGCGTCGAGGACTGCTTCGCCGCCATCGACTACTTCGAGGAGCATGACATCCCGTTCCTGATCGGCGTCAACACGTTCGACCGCACCCGGCGCTTCGACCTCGAGGAGGTGCGTGACGCGCTCGGCGTCGACCCGGCCGTGCCCATCGTCGAGTGCGACGCCCGCCTCCGCGGGTCGGTCAAGGGTGTCCTGATGGCGCTCACCGAGGACGTCCTGACCCGGCGACTGGGCCGGGAGCCCGCGGGGTCGGCGTGGTGACCCACCGGCTGTTTCGCGCGGCCGTCGGCGTACGCTGCCTGGCTCTTCTCTCCGGTCTTGTGCTTCTCGCCGGTTGCAGTGCCGCGGCAGTCGCCGTCACTCCGCCCCCCGGTGCCGCCCGCACCCCCTGCGGGAACGTGACGATCGCGGTGAACCCGTGGGTGGGCTTCGCCGCCGACCTGGCGGTGGTGAGCCTGCTGCTGCGCCGCGAGTTGGGCTGCACGGTCACCGAGAAGGACCTGACCGAGGACGAGTCGTGGGCCGGGCTGGCCCGCGGGGACGTCGACGTGATCCTGGAGAACTGGGGCCACGACGACCTCAAGAAGCGCTACATCGACGACCGGAAGGTCGCCGTCGAGCTGGGCCTCACCGGCAACAAGGGAGTGATCGGCTGGTACCTGCCGCCGTGGATGGTGGGCACCTACCCGGACATCGCCGACTGGACCAAGCTCGACAAGTACGCCGGCCTGTTCCGCACCGCCGAATCCGGCCGCAAGGGGCAGTTCCTGGCCGGTGATCCGTCCTTCGTCACCAACGACGCCGCGCTGATCCGCAACCTGAAGCTCGACTTCACCGTGGTCTACGCCGGCAGCGAGGCGGCGCTGATCGCCGCGTTCCGCCGGGCCGAGGCCGACCGCACCCCGCTGATCGGCTACTTCTATGCGCCGCAGTGGCTGCTGTCCGAGATCAAGCTCGTGCACGTGAAGCTGCCCCCGTACAAGCCGGGCTGCGACAGCGACCCCGCGAAGGTGGCGTGCGACTACCAGCCGTACGACCTCGACAAGATCGCCCGCAAGGCGTTCGCCGAGTCCGGCAGCCCGGCCGCCGAGCTGATCAAGAAGTTCAGCTGGGCGGACGAGGACCAGAACGCGGTCGCCCGCGACCTCACCGTCGGCAAGCTGTCCCGCGACGAGGCCGCCAAGCGCTGGCTGGACACGCACCGCTCCACGTGGCAGGAGTGGCTGCCGCAATAGCGGAGTGGGTCATCCGACCGACAGCCACGGTGGCGCCGATGGGGCATGCTGCCAGCATGGCCGATCCGCAAGCTGACGCGTCCCAAGCTGCCGCCGCGCTCGCGCTGGTGCACACCGCCGCCGGTCCCTACCTCGACTCGCTCGCCGACCGGCCGGTGCTGGACGGCACGGCCGGCAAACTGCTGGCCGAGCTCGGCGGCCCGCTCCCGGCGGACGGCGCCGGATCGCTCGAGACCGTCGAGCGCCTGCTGCGGATCGGCACCGCGGCCGGCACCGCCTCGTCCGGGCCACGCTTCTTCCACTTCGTCACCGGCGGGGTCACCCCGGCCGCGCTCGCCGCCGACTGGGCCGCCTCGCTGCTCGACCAGAATGCGTTCGCCCGGGTGTCCTCGCCGTTCGCCCACGAGACCGAGACCGTGGTGCTCGACTGGCTGCGCGACCTGTTCGGGCTGCCGCCCGGGTGGGGCGGCGCGCTGGTCGCCGGCGCCACGTTCGCCAACTTCACCTCGCTCGGCTGCGCCACCCAGTGGTGGGGCGAGCGGCAGGGCGCCGACACCGTGCGGGACGGGCTGTCCGGCCTGCCGCGGATGCCGGTGCTGTCCGGCGGGTACGTGCACGCCAGCGCCCGCAAGGCGTTGCAGATGCTCGGCCACGGCCGAGACGCCGTCGAGGTGTTCGCCCGGGACGCGGCCGGCCGGGTCGACCTGGCCGCGATGGGCGACCGGCTGGCCGCGCTCGGCGGCGCGCCCGCGGTCATCATCGCCAACGCGGGTGAGGTCAACGCCGGGGACTTCGACCCGCTGGCGGAGCTGGCCGATCTCGCCGCCGAGCACGGCGCCTGGCTGCACGTGGACGGCGCGTTCGGCCTCTTCGCGGCGCTCTCCGAGCGCAGCGCGCACCTGGTCCGCGGCATCGACCGGGCGGACTCGATCGCCGCCGACGGCCACAAGTGGCTCAACGTGCCGTACGAGAGCGGTTTCGCCCTGGTTCGCGAGCCGGCCCGGCTCGGCGCGGCGTTCGGCATGCCGGGCGCAGCCTACCTGCCCGGGCCCGGCGATCCGGCCGGTGGCTACGGGTTGTACGGCCCTGAGTCGTCCCGCCGGGCGCGGTCGCTGCCGATCTGGGCGACCCTGGCGGCGTACGGCCGGGAAGGTTACCGCTCGATGGTGGATCGCCACCTGGCGCTGGCGCAGCGCTTGGCCGACCGGGTCGACCGGGCGCCCGAGCTGGAACGTCTGGCCGAGGTGCCGCTGTGCATCGTCTGTTTCCGGGCCCGCCCGGCCGGCGTCGCCCCGGAGCGGCTCGACGAGCTGAACCGGGCGCTGGGCGCGGCGTTGATCGCCGACGGCCGGGTGTACGCCGGCACCACGGTCTACGAGGGACGGGTGGCGTTGCGCCCGGCGATCGTCAACTGGCGCACCACCGAGACCGACGTCGACCTCTTCGTCGACGTCGTGCGCGAGCTCACCGCCCGGCTGGTCGCCCCGTGACCCGGTGGGTGGCACGCCGACATGCCGCGCTTGCCCGGCCGCGCCCAATACCGTCGGTGAGCGCGTAGATTCGCCGGGTGGACCTTCTCGTCGTGCTCGACTGCGCGGACGCCGAGGCTCTGGCCGTCTTCTGGACGGCCGCCCTCGGCGTCGAGCGCGGTCCGTACACCGCCCCCTACCTGCGGCTGACCCATCCCGAGGGCCGCTGGCCCGACCTGCTGCTGCAGGAGGTGCCGGAGCCGAAGACCGGCAAGAACCGGATGCATTTCGACCTGCTGGTGCCGGAGGTGGAGGCCGACGTCGAGCGGTTGGTCGCGCTGGGCGCCACGGTGCTCACGCCGGCCCACGACGACGAAGGCTTCCGGTTGGCGGTGCTGGCCGACCCGCAGGGCAACGAGTTCTGCGTGGTCCGCCCGCCCACTCCGCTCGACTAGCCGCCTGGCGGTGCGGCCTTAGCGTCGGCATGCTGCAGGTGACGCCGAACGGGTCGCGGGGCAAGGATGTGCATCCCGCCATGCCCGTATCGGTTTGACGACGTGCTGGCCGAGGCCCGCGACTGCTTCCGGGCCGGCGCCATCGGCGTCCATCTTCATGTGCGGGACGATGCGCTCGACGCCGCGGGTCCGGGTGCGCGCGGTTGACGCACGGCGCGGGCCAGTGGACCTGGCCCCTGGTGGCCGATGCCTTCCGGCGTGGTCACGACACGCGGGTCGGCTTCGAGAATTCGGTCCACCTGCCCGGCGGGGCGCACGCGCGGAGCAACGCCGAACTGGTGCGCGCGGCGGTGGCCTTGCGGGCGGATCCGGCCTGGCCGGCGGTCCCCTTTTTCGATCTAGAAGTGGCCGTTGGATTCTGCATCGACTATTCTCAATATTCCCGCATGTTATACGGAGGTTTCCCCCCATGGCAGTATCAGCCACCAAGCGCTCTTCCCTGAAGTTGCGGGCGCTTGCCCTCTCCGCAGCCACCCTGGCCGCGGTCGCCGTCTCGGCGGCAGTGCCCACCAGCGCGATGGCGCACGGCAACATCATCGACGCACCGACCCGCAACTTCGGTTGCTGGCAGCGGTGGTCGAGCAACTTCTCGGACCCGGCGATGCAGACCGAGGACCCGATGTGTTACCAGGCTTGGCAGGCCAGCGCCAACACGATGTGGAACTGGATGAGCCTGTACCGCAACGGCATGGGCGGCGCTTTCGAGACCGCGGTGCCGGACGGCACGCTGTGCAGCATCAACCACGCCGAGGGTGGCCTCGGCGACTCGCTCGACGCGGTCGGCGACTGGAAGGCCAAGGACGTCGCGCGCGACTTCACCCTGACCTTGCACGACCAGGCCAGCCACGGCGCCGACTTCATCCGGGTCTACGTCACCAAGGCCGACTTCGACCCCACGACGGAGCCGCTGGGCTGGGGCGACCTGGAGCTGGTGACGACGGTCGGCAACACGCCGGCGGCGCAGTGGACGACGTCCACCACGCCGACCAACGGCGTCCAGCTGAAGATCAACGCCACGGCGGGCCACTCCGGACGCGCCATCGTATTCACGATCTGGCAGGCCAGCCACACAGACCAGGCGTACTTCTTCTGCAGCGATGTGAACATCGCCTGACATCGTCACCGGTCACACTCGCGGGTCGCGTCGCAGGA
>DASWMR010000611.1:0-9444 GCA_036399635.1 Actinoplanes sp.
GGGCGTCGAGAATGCCGTCGCTGATCTGGTCAGCGATCTTGTCCGGGTGGCCTTCCGTGACCGACTCGGAGGTGAACAGGCGGCGTGCCACGGTGCTCCTCAGATTTTGTCGAATATAAGTAACGCGGAAGTGTAGTCACCGCTTGCGACCGGAGTCGCCTGGGTGCGGAGCCGTCTCAACCATCACCGACCCGGCCATCCAGCAACGCGACCGCGTGGTCCAAAATCATATCTGCCACATCGGCTTTGGGAAGTTTGCCGAAGGTGGCCGTGCTCCCGTCGGCGCCCAGCAGCGTGACCTCATTGTGGTCGGCGCCGAACACCCGATCGACACCCACCTCGTTGACGACGATCAGATCCGCGCGCTTCCTGATCAGCTTGGCCCGGGCGTGCTCGATCGCGTTGTGCGTCTCGGCCGCGAACGCGACCAGGACCTGGCCGGGACGCTTGGCCGCGCCGAGCTCGGCCGCGATGTCCGGGTTCGTGGTGAGCACGATCGGCTCCGGCGTACCGTCGTCGGTCTTCTTGATCTTCTGGGTGGCGACCGTGACCGGGCGGAAGTCGGCCGGGGCCGCGGCCATCACCACCACGTCGGCGTCGCCGGCCGCCTTGACGACCGCGGTACGCAACTCCTCGGTAGTGCCGACCCGGACGATGTCGGCGCCCACCGGATCGGCGAGTGTGACGTTCGCCGCTACCAATGTCACTCGCGCCCCCCGTGCGGCTGCGGCGCGCGCCAGCGCGTACCCCTGCTTGCCGGATGATCGGTTGCCGAGGAACCGCACCGGGTCCAGCGGTTCACGTGTGCCGCCGGCGGTGACGACCACGTGCCGTCCATCAAGATCAAAGACAAGACCCCGCCGATGTACGCGCTGCGCCAGCTCGAAGATCACCGAAGGGTCGGGCAGTCGGCCCTTGCCGGTGTCCTTACCGGTCAACCGGCCCACCGCGGGCTCGATCACGACCGCGCCCCGGGCCCGCAGGGTCGCGACGTTCGCCTGGGTCGCCGGGTTCTCCCACATCTCGGTGTGCATGGCCGGCGCGTACACGATCGGGCAGGTCGCCGTGAGCAGCGTGTTGGTCAGCAGGTCGTCGGCGATGCCGTGGGCGGCCTTGGCCAGCAGATCGGCGGTGGCCGGCGCGACCACGACCAGCTCGGCGGCGCGGCCGATCCGCACGTGCGGCACCTCGTGCGCGTCGTCCCAGACCTCGGTGGCGATCGGACGGCCGGAGAGCGCGGCCCAGGTCGGCGCGCCCACGAAGTGCAGGGCCGCGGCGGTCGGCACCACCCGCACCCCGTGCCCCGACTCGGTGAACAGGCGCAGCAGCTCGCAGGCCTTGTAGGCGGCGATGCCACCACAGACCCCGAGCACAACCTCAGTCACAACCGTCCCTATCTCCAGATGAGAAGGCCAAGCTAACGGCGATTCGCGAACCACGAGCACCGTAACGCGGGAAGTCCCAGTGCCTGGTCCCGCCGCGGGAAATGCGAGCTGACCCTGCCAAGTGCGGATATGCGAAGTGCCCCCGGTTCGCGCTTCCGCGAACAGGGGGCACTCGAAATCGCATCCGATTTACGGCTGGTCGGTGGCCTCGGCCGTCAGCAGGCCGGCGTTGATTTCGCGCATGGCGATCGACAGCGGCTTCTCCTGCGGCGTGGTCTCGACCAGGGGGCCGACGTACTCCAGGAGGCCCTCGCCGAGCTGGCTGTAGTAGGCGTTGACCTGGCGGGCCCGCTTGGCCGCGAAGATCACCAGGGAGTACTTCGACGAGGTCTTGTCGAGCAGCTCGTCGATCGGCGGGTTGGTGATGCCTTCGGGGTTCGCGATGGTTCCCACTGTCAGAGATCCTTAATGTTCCGGAGCCTGCCCGAAATAGGCATGTGATCTGGCTCAATGATCTGGCTGGCTCAATGATCTGGAACGTGTACCGGCGTCAGAAACGATGAACCGAGCAATCCTACCAGTTCGTCGGCCGCTCGCTCGACGAAGTCGTTCACGACCGTGCGGTCGAACTCCTTCTCCGCGGCGAGTTCCTCATCGGCGTGGGCGAGGCGACGGCGAATCGTCTCCTCGTCGTCGGTGCCCCGGCCGATCAACCGGCGGCGGAGTTCGTCGACGCTCGGCGGGGCGAGGAAGACGAGCTGGGCGTGCGGCATGCTCGCCCGAACCTGGCGGGCGCCCTGTAGGTCGATCTTGAGAAGGACCGGCCGGCCCTGCAGCAGCCACCCCTCGACCTGTGCCCGCGGAGTGCCGTAGAGGTTGCCGGCGAACTCGGCCCACTCGAGGAGTTGACCGCCATCGATCAGTCGTTGGAAATCCGAGCGGCTCACAAAATGGTAGTGCTCGCCGTCGGTCTCGTAGTCACGCATCTTCCGGGTCGTCACCGACACCGACAGCTTGATCCAAGGCGAGCGCGCCCGGATCAGCTCGATCACGCTGTCCTTGCCGACCCCGGAAGGGCCGGACAGGACGGTGAGGCGGGCTGCCGGGCGCGCGTCGTCATCCATGCTCACAGGCTCATTCAACACGAGCCGGTGAGTCAGTTCGCAGCGAACTCCCCCAGGAGGGCCTTTCGCTGCTGGTCGCCGAGGCCGCGGAGCCGACGGCTATCCGCGATCTTCAGCTTCTCCATGATCTGGGTCGCACGGATCTTGCCAATGCCCGGCAGCGCCTGAAGCACGGCCGAGACCTTCAGCTTGCCGACGACCTCATCACCTTCCGCGCGGTCAAGCACGGCGGCGAGGGTGGTCTTGCCGGACTTGAGCTGTTCCTTCAGCTCAGCCCGGGCCTTGCGAACTTCCGCGGCCTTTTCCAGCGCTGCAGCGCGCTGCTCGGGGCTCAGTGACGGGAGCGGCACCAGTTCTCCTCAGGTCCCTATCGCGGCGGTAGCAATACCGGCGCTTCTGTGAAACGTGGTGTGCCTGGGAACCAAAGGGGCATGTGGTTCCCGGCGCCGGGAAAACTAGCGGTCAATGGCGGTTTCGGCAACGTGGGGGTACTCCCGCCCCGGCTCCGTCCGCGCCTGGTAAGCAGGCCGTTTCACCCGAGCGCCGCCCGGCAGTCGTCCGCCGCGCGCTGCGCGGCGGCCCGCAACGCGGCCACATCCGGACCCGCGGCGAGGACTTCGCGTGAGTACGACGGCAGCACGTTCCGCAGGTTTTCGCCGAAGACCGCGCGGAGGTCCGCAGGGGTCGCACCCTGCGCTCCGAGGCCCGGCGCGAGGAGCGGACCGTTCACTTTGGACAGGTCGTGACCCGTCCGGCCGATCGTCGCGCCGACCACCAGCCCGACGCTGCCGAGCGGCTCCGCACCCGCATTGAGCTGGGAAATCTCGTCAATCACGGTTTGCGCGACGGTGCGTCCACCGGGCGCCGCGGCGTGCTGGACGGACGGTCCCTCCGGATTGGAGGTCAGCGCCAGGACGAAGACGCCAGCGCCATTGGCGGCCGCGAGATCGAATGCCGGCTGCAAAGAGCCGACGCCGAGATAGGGACTCACAGTAATCGCGTCTGCGCAAAGAGTGCTCGCGGGATCGAGGTAGGCGTCGGCGTACGCGGCCATCGTCGAACCGACGTCGCCCCGCTTCACGTCCAACAGGACAAGGGCGCCGGCCTCCCGGGACTGTCGGATAGTTGACTCAAGAATTCCGATGCCTTGTGACCCGAATCTCTCAAAAAAAGCCGACTGTGGCTTCACGACGGCCACCCGATCAGCCAGGGCGTCGACGACCGTACGGGCGAAACGCTCCAGGCCGGCGACGTCGTCTGAAAGGCCCCACCGGGTCAGCAGAGCGGCGTGCGGATCGATGCCGACGCACAGCGGCCCCCGCTTCTCGGTGGCGTCGTAGAACCGTTTACCGAAGGTTTCCATCGCTGTGTCATCCCTCTTCCGTGTCAGGTAGCCGCCACCGCCGCGGCGATTCCCGCGGTAATGCGAGCCACGTCGGCCTGGTCCGCCACGTAGGGCGGCATCGTGTAGATGAGATCGCGGAACGGGCGCAGCCAGACACCCGCCTCTACCCCCGCGGCGGTCGCCTTCGGCACGTCGACCGGATGGTCGAGCTGCACCACCCCGATCGCGCCCAGGACCCGCACGTCGGCGACCCCGGGTTCCCGGCGCAGCGGTGCGAGCCCGGCGATGAGACCGTTTTCGATCATCCGAACTCGAGGCTGCCAGGCTCCGTCCCGCAGCAGCCCCAGCGACGCGTTGGCGACCGCGCAGGCGAGCGGGTTGCCCATGAAGGTCGGACCGTGCGCCAGCCCGCCGCCCTGACCGGCCGAGATCGCCTCGGCCACCGCCGGGGTGCAGAGGGTCGCCGCCAGGCTGAGGTAGCCGCCGGTCAGCGCCTTGCCCACGCACATGATGTCGGGACTCACCCCGGCGTGCCCGGCCGCGAAGAACGTCCCGGTCCGGCCGAACCCGGTGGCGATCTCATCGAAGATCAGGAAGATGCCGTGTGCGGCGGTGGCATCGCGCAGCACCCGCAGATAATCCGGGTGGTGGAAGCGCATCCCGCCGGCGCCCTGCACGACCGGCTCCACAATCACCGCGGCGATCTCGTCCGCGTGCCGCTCGATCATCGCGGCCAGCGACGCCGCGTAGGCCGGCTCGAACTCGGCCGGCGGCTGACCCGCGAAGACCTGGGCGGGCAGCACCCCGGTCCAGAGCGAGTGCATCCCGCCGACCGGGTCGCACACGCTCATCGGGTGGAATGTGTCGCCGTGGTAGCCGCCCCGCCACGTGGCCAGCCGACGCCGGGCGGGCCGGCCGAGCGCGAGCTGCGCCTGCAGCGCCATCTTGATCGCCACCTCGACGCCGACCGAGCCGGAGTCGCAGAGGAAGACGTGTTCCAGGCCGTCCGGGGCGAGGGCAACCAGGGTGGTGGCGAGCTCGATGGCCGGGGAATGGGTCAGCCCGCCGAACATCACGTGGCTCATCCGCCGGGACTGGGCGACCAGCGCCTCGTCGAGCACCGGGTGCCGGTAGCCGTGAATCGCCGCCCACCACGACGACATCCCGTCCACCAGTTCCCGGCCGTCGGCGAGTCGCAGGCGTACGCCCTCGGCGCTCGCCACCAGATAGGGATCGCTCCGCCCGGGCATCGGTCCGTACGGATGCCAGACGTGCGCCCTGTCCAGCGCGAGCAGATCGCTCATCGGGCCCGCGCCACCGCCCGCACCAGGGCCGGGCCGTGGTAGATGAATCCGCTGTAGAGCTGCACCAACGAGGCGCCCGCGTCGAACATGCGGCGCGCGTCGTCGGCGCCCATGACGCCGCCGACCCCGATGACCGGCAGACGGCCGCCGGTCTCGGAGTGGACGAAGTGCACCATCTTGAGGGCCCGCTCGGTCAGCGGCCGCCCGGACAGCCCGCCCGTCTCGGCCGCGGCCGGCCGATCGGTCGCGGCGAGCCCGTCGCGGGCGAGCGTGGTGTTCGTGGCGATCACGCCGGCCGCGCCGTGGCTCAGGCAGACCTCCAGCAGCTCGGCGACGGCCGGCTCGGTGAGGTCCGGGGCGATCTTCACGAGCACCGGCGTGCTGCCGGACAGCGCGGTCAGCAGGCCGGCGATCGCCGCGGAGTCCTGCAGGGTGCGCAGGCCCGGCGTGTTCGGCGAGGAGACGTTGATCGCGATGTAGTCGGCATACCGGTGCAGCAGCCGGTACGAGGTCAGGTAGTCCTCGACCGCCTCGGCCAGCGGGGTGACCTTGGACTTGCCGAGCGAGACGCCGAGCGGCACCCCGAGCGGGCCGAGCGCCTGCAGCCGCTCCGCCAGCGCGGCCGCCCCCGCGTTGTTGAAGCCCATCCGGTTGATGATCGCCGCGCTGTCCCGCAGCCGGAAGAGCCGCGGCCGGTCGTTGCCCGGCTGCGCGTGCGCGGTGACCGTGCCGACCTCGACGAAGCCGAACCCGAGCGCGGGCCAGGCCGGCAGCGCGACGCCGTTCTTGTCCATCCCGGCGGCCAGACCGACCGGGTTGGGAAACCGCACGCCGAAGACCTCAAGCGGCGCGCTGGTCGCGTAGCGGGCGCGCAGCAGCGCCCGGGAGCCACTGCCGAGCCGGGCAAGCCGGTTCAGGGTGGCCTCGTGCGCCGTCTCCGCGTCCGCGCCGCCCAGCCGGAACAGAACCGGCCGGACGGCGGACTCGAAAAGGGTCACTTCGCACCCTGAAGGGGCCCGGATCCACCGCGCCGGCTGGCACTAGTGGCGGCAGAGCCTCGCAGGTCAGCGTGCAGATCCTGCAGCGGCCGGACGGTCATGTCCCCGCGCATCAGGGCCTCGATGCCCATCACCGCGGCGGCCGCGCCCGGGACGGTGGTGATGCACGGGATGTCCGCGGTGACCGCCGCGCTGCGGATCTCGTACCCGTCGGAGCGGGCGCTCGCCCCGGAACCCTGCGGGGTGTTGATGATCATGGCGATCTCGCCGGCCAGGATGAGCTCCACCGCGTTCTTGCCGACACTCTCGAAGTGCTTCGGCACGACCTCGCAGACGATCCCGTGCCGGCGCAGCACCCCGCCGGTGCCGGCGGTGGTGACGATCGTGAAGCCGAGGTCGGCGAGCCGCTTGATCGGGAAGATCATCGACCGCTTGTCCCGGTTCGCCACCGAGACGAAGATCTTGCCGGCGGTGGGCAGCGAACCGTACGCCGCCGCCTGCGACTTGGCGAACGCCTGGCCGAAGCCGGCGTCGATGCCCATCACCTCGCCTGTCGACTTCATCTCGGGCCCGAGCAGGCTGTCCACACCCTTGCCGGCCGGCGTGCGGAACCGCTTGAACGGCAGCACCGCCTCCTTGATCGCAATCGGCGCGTTCTCCGGGGTGGTGCCGCCGTCCGAGTCGGGCAGCAGGATGCCCTCGGCGCGCAGGTCGGCGATCGTCGCACCGAGCATGATCCGGGCGGCCGCCTTGGCCAGCGGGACCGCGGTCGCCTTCGAGACGAACGGGACGGTCCGCGACGCCCGCGGGTTGGCCTCCAGCACGTAGAGCGCGTCGTCCTTCAGCGCGTACTGCACGTTGAGCAGGCCGCGCACCCCGACACCGCGGGCGATCGCCTCGGTGTACCGGCGGACCTCGGCCAGGTGCGAGTCGGCCAGCGTGATCGGCGGCAGCGAGCAGGACGAGTCGCCGGAGTGGATGCCGGCCTCCTCGATGTGCTCCATCACGCCGCCCAGGTAGACCTCGCCGTCGGCGTCGCAGAGCGCGTCGACGTCGATCTCGATGGCGTCGTCCAGGAACCGGTCGACGAGCACCGGGTGGTCCGGCGAGATCTCGGTGGCCCGGGAGATGTAGTCGGCGAGCGTGGGCTCGTCGTACACGATCTCCATGCCGCGGCCGCCGAGCACGTAGGACGGGCGGACCAGCACCGGGTAGCCGATCGTGTCGGCGATCGCCTTGGCCTGCTCGAACGAGGTGGCGGTGCCGTGCTCCGGCGAGCGCAGCCCGGCCTTGGCCAGCACCTCGCCGAACAGGCCGCGGTGCTCGGCCAGGTTGATCGACTCCGGCGAGGTGCCGACGATCGGTACGCCGGCGTTCTTCAGTCGCTGGGCCAGGCCCAGCGGGGTCTGGCCGCCGAGCTGCACGATCACGCCGATCACCCCGGGGCCGCCGGCCGCCTTGCCGGAGGAGTCCTCGGCGTGGAAGACCTCGAGCACGTCCTCGAAGGTGAGCGGTTCGAAGTAGAGCCGGTCGGCGGTGTCGTAGTCGGTGGAGACCGTCTCCGGGTTGCAGTTGACCATCACGGTCTCGAACTCCGCCGCGCGCAAGGCCATCACCGCGTGCACGCACGAGTAGTCGAACTCGATGCCCTGCCCGATCCGGTTCGGCCCGGAGCCCAGGATCAGCACCTTCGGCCGGTTCGACGGCGCGACCTCGGTCTCCTCGTCGTACGTCGAGTAGTGGTAGGGCGTGTCGGCCTCGAACTCGGCGGCACAGGTGTCGACCGTCTTGTAGACCGGCCGGACCCCGAGCCGGTGCCGCAGCGTGCGCACCCCGTCCTCGCCGGCCAGCTCGGGCCGCAGCGCGGCGAGCTGCTTGTCGGACAGGCCGGACCGCTTCGCCCGGCGCAGCAACTCCTCGTCCAGCACCGGCGCGTCCAGGATGTCGGCGCGCAGGTCGACCAGGGCCTGGATCTCGTCGAGGAACCACGGGTCGATGCCGCCGCTGGCCTCGTGCACCTGCTCGACTGTCGCGCCGAGCCGCAGGGCGGCCTCCACCGTGTAGAGACGCCCGTCGTGCGGAATGCGCATCGCCTCCAGCGCCGCCTCGGCGCTTTCGAACGAGGGCGAAGTCCAGAAGCCCGCGGCCTTGGTCTCCATCGAACGCATCGCCTTGTTCAGCGCCTCGGCGAAGTTGCGGCCCAGGCTCATCGCCTCGCCCACCGACTTCATCGTGGTGGTGAGCTCGGGGTCGGCGCCGGGGAACTTCTCGAACGCGAACCGGGGGATCTTCACCACCACGTAGTCCAGCGCGGGCTCGAACGCGGCCGGTGTCTTGCGGGTGATGTCGTTCGGGATCTCGTCGAGGGTGTAGCCGATGGCCAGCTTCGCGGCGATCTTCGCGATCGGGAAGCCGGTCGCCTTGGAGGCGAGAGCGGAGGAGCGGGACACCCGCGGGTTCATCTCGATCACGACCAGGCGCCCGTCGGCCGGGTTGATCGCGAACTGGATGTTGCAGCCGCCGGTGTCCACGCCGACCTCGCGCAGCACGGCGATGCCGAGGTCGCGCAGATTCTGGTACTCCCGGTCGGTGAGGGTCATCGCCGGGGCGACGGTGACGCTGTCACCGGTGTGCACGCCCATCGGGTCGATGTTCTCGATCGAGCAGACCACCACGACGTTGTCGTGCTTGTCGCGCATCAGCTCGAGCTCGTACTCCTTCCAACCGAGCACGCTCTCCTCGATCAGCACCTCGTGCACCGGCGAGGCGGCCAGCCCGGCGCCGGCGATGCGCTCGAGGTCCGCCCGGGAGTGCGCCATGCCCGACCCGAGGCCGCCCATCGTGAAGGACGGCCGGATGACCACGGGCAGACCGAGATCTTCCACTGTGGAAAACACCTCGTCCATCGAGTGACACACCCGGGACCGGGGCGTTGACCCGCCGGCCTTGGCCACGATGTCCTTGAACAGCTGGCGGTCCTCGCCGCGTCGGATCGCGTCGATGTTCGCGCCGATCAGCTCGACGCCGTACTTCTCCAGCACGCCACTCTCGTGCAGCGCGACCGCCGTGTTCAGCGCGGTCTGCCCGCCCAGGGTGGGCAGGATCGCGTCCGGCCGCTCCCGGGCGATGACCAGCTCGACGAATTCCGGGGTGATCGGCTCGACGTAGGTGGCGTCGGCGAACTCCGGGTCGGTCATGATCGTGGCCGGGTTGGAGTTGACCAGCGAGACGCGCAGCCCCTCGGCGCGCAGCACCCGGCACGCCTGGGTGCCGGAGTAGTCGAACTCG
>DASWMR010000612.1:0-3200 GCA_036399635.1 Actinoplanes sp.
CGGATGACGAGGGCGATCGGCCGCGCCGACGCCGGCGCCGCGGTGGCCGGGGTCGTGCGGCCGGTGCCGGATCGGACGATGTGCCCGCCGAAATGTCCGGCGGCTCGGAGGCCGGTGTCGGCACCACCGCCTGATACAACGGGAAACGGCGCCTTTCGGGCGCCGTTTCTTTGTGCCCGGCGTCTTTGAGCCCGGCACCTTTGAGCCCGGCACCTTTGAGCCCGGCTCCGCTGTGCAGGGCTTCGCTGTGTCCCGGCCTCTCCGCGCGGCTTCGCTGTGGTGTGCCGCGACTTCGTCAGTGGCGGGGCTCCAGGCCCAGGGCCGCGCACGCGTCCCGATACATGCGGACGGCCTCAGCGCGTACCTGATGTCGCTCGGTTAGCCGCTCCGCGAATGGAATCCGCACCGGCACCTCGATCTCGTCGACGACGGCTGCGAACTCCAGCGCGTCGGCGTCCATGCCGGACATCCGGGCGGCCGTGGCCGACGGGATCCCGCCCAGCGCCCGCACGATGAGCACGTTGTCCTCGGCGTGGTCGCCGTTCATGTGGCCGGCGATCTGCGCCACCACGTCGGGCGGGAAGGGATCCGCTCCGTCGGTCATCGTTGACCCTCCTTGATCATGTCGCCCGGCTCTCACCTGCGATAACGCGCCCGGCTGCGACTGGATGCTGCCCCGTGCGGTCGGTCACGACCGGGGGGTGGCGGACGTACCGGTCATGACCAGCGCTCCCACAGCTCGTCGAGCATGGCAATGTTGAGTCGGTACGCCTCGTCGACCTCGGCCAGGAACCGCTGCTCGTCGGCCGGCGACCAGGGCAGCGAGTCGAGCAGCGTGCGGTAGTCGGTCTTGAACGCGGCCGCGTCGACCCCGGCGAAGACGAAGAACCGATGGCCGTCGCCGTCCAGGGCGTACGCCCGGGCGATGGCCGGCCCGAGGTACTGCCCGCCGGACAGGTCGCCGAGGTACCGCGTGTAGTGGTGCGCGACGAACCCGGTTGCCGCGCCGCCCGCCACCGCCCGTAGCCGGGCGCAGTAGGCCACCGTGGCCGGGAGCGCCACAATCTGCTCCGGCCAGTCGGACCCGTACAGGAATCGCAGGTCGGCCTCGAGCGACGGCAGGCGCACCAGCTCGGGAAAGGCGAACGCGGCACCCACTGGATCGGCAGCCATCGTGTCGCCGGCCGCTTCCAGCGCCTCGTACACGAACCAGTGCTGCGCGGTCAGGTCGGCGTACGCCGCCCTCGGCAGCCGCCCGGCAGCGAGCGCGTCCAGAAAGCCGCTAACCTGCGCGGCCTCGTGCGCGCCGCGGGTGTCCCGGCGCACGCGGACGGACAGCCGGCCGGTTCCGGATGGGTCGGCAATCAACGGCATGCGCGCACCTCACTTCTCCCTCCAGCCTATCCAAAGATCCACTTTGCGCATCGAGGCGGCCGTCCTAGCCGTCCGGCTGCGCGGTGGCGTACGGCGGCGGGGTTTGTCGTGGCGGACGGCATGACGGCGAAGCCGGCGGGGCCGGGCAGAATGGACGCATGCCGCAACCGCTCGCTGACGTGCTCGCCGAAGTCCGCTCCCTACTGCTCGACCCGGGGCTGACGCGCGCCGTCGCGGCCGGCCGCCGTCGCGGCCACACACCCTCGGTCACCAGGGTGGAACTCCGTCCGGTGACCCTCCGGGGCGGACCGAAGATACAGATTGTCACCGATGACGGTTCCCGACCGTTCACCCGGAACGTCGCACCCGGCGCCGAGGCCGACGCCGCGATCGACGCCCTGCTGGCCGAGCCGTTCGGAAACTGGCACGTGGAGACGTCCGAGGCCACGGTCCAGGTGCGGATCACCAAGAAGGGTGACGCTCAGGTGCACCGCGCCGCCGCTGCCCCCACCGCCACCGCCGTCGTCGCTCGCGAGCACGATCGCCAGAAGCAGTGGCTGATCGATCCGGGCGACCCGCTGTTCACGGTGATCGGCGGGAACGCCGCAAAGCGCCGCCAGGTCGACGCGTTCTTGCGGGCGTTGGCCGCCACCCTGCCGGAGCGGTTGCCATCACCACTGCGGGTGGTGGACCTGGGCTGCGGAAACGCGTACCTGACCTTTGCCGCCTACCGATATCTGGCCGGGCGCGGCGCGCAGGTCCAGGTGGTGGGGGTCGATGTCCGAGAGGACCAGCGCGTACGCAACACAGCCGTCGCCGCCGATTTGGGCTGCACCGACGACGTCACCTTCGTGGCCGGCACCATCGAGGCCGCCGCGGTACCGTTCGAGCCCGACCTGGTGCTCGCCCTGCATGCTTGCGACACCGCCACCGACCAAGCGCTGGCCCGGGCCGTCCGGTGGTCGGCCCGGTGGATTCTGGCCGCGCCGTGCTGCCACCACGACATCGCCGCCCAGCTGAAGGGCCGCCCCGCGCCCGAGCCGTTCACCGAGTTGACCCGTCACCCGATCATGCGCGAGCGCTTCGCGGACGTGCTGACCGATTCGCTGCGGGCGTCCCTGCTCCGGCTGAACGGCTACAAGGTCGACGTGGTCGAGTTCATCGACTCCGCACACACCCCGCGCAACCTGCTGCTGCGCTCCCGCCGGGCGGACACCCCCGCAACAGAGGCCCAACGAGCCGAGTACGAGACGTTGACCGCCCAGTGGGGCGTGACCCCGGCCCTGGAGAAGATGCTCCCCTGACGTGCCCGGTCACGCCCGCTCCGGTCCGGCTCAGCCGATCACCGCGGTCCAGGCGGCGGTGTGCACCTTGCCGGCGACCTGGAAATCGAAAAAGAGGCGGTAGGTGCCGGCGCTCGGCATCGTCAGCCAGAATTTGACCTGCCCGTCGACCAGTTGCGTTTCCGGGTGCACATGCACGTAGGCGAGGTCGCCCTGACGCATCACCACCAGATGCCCGAAGGCTCCCAGGTAAGGGTCGAGCGCCGCCTGCTTGCGGTCGGCCCCGACGACCGCGATCAGCATCGGCTGAGTGGAATCGGTGCGCGGCGTGCCCCCGTACGCCACCGAGAAGCCATCCGCCGACGCCACCCGACCCGCAGCCGGCAGCGCCCGCGGCGCGTAATTGCCGGCCACCGTGAGATCGCTGCCAAGCGTGGCCGCAACTTCCTGGCCGCCGACGATCGCGGTGAAGTCGGCGATCATGCGATAGATCCCCGGCTCAGCCAGCGTGAGGTCGATGCCCCAGGTGCCGTCGGCCGCCAT